>JAPLEL010000118.1 GCA_026391415.1 Bacteroidota bacterium | reverse complement strand
ATGTTGATGAAATTGATAAGATCGCTCGCAAAGGAGACAATCCCTCTATTACTAGAGACGTAAGTGGCGAAGGTGTTCAACAAGGGTTACTTAAAATGTTAGAAGGTACCGAAGTGCTGGTACCACCACAAGGCGGTCGCAAACACCCAGACCAAAAAATGATAAAAGTTGATACCAAAAATATTCTATTTATCTGTGGAGGTGCATTTGATGGTATTGATAAAGTAATTGCCCGACGCATAAATACCAATGCCATTGGATTTAGTGTAAATAAAGACGAGCAAGAACACCAACGCAAAAACTTGCTTCAGTTTATTAATGCAACAGACTTAAAAAGTTTTGGTTTGATACCTGAATTACTAGGTCGCTTACCCGTTGTAACACATCTTGAACCGCTCGACAAAGAAACGCTTAGAAGTATTTTAACCATACCAAAGAATGCATTGATTAAACAGTACACTCGTTTGTTTGAATTAGAAGAAATTAAATTAACAATTGAAGAACCTGTTTTAGACTTTATGGTTACAAAAGCTTTAGAATACAAATTGGGTGCGCGCGGTTTAAGAAGTATTTGCGAAAGTATATTAACCGATGCAATGTTTGAATTACCAGGCACAAATACAAAAGAATTAATTGTTACACTTAAATATGCAGAAAGCATGTTTAGTAAAAGCAAAATGAGTACCCTGAAAGTGGCTTAATAAAGGGCTGCATTCTCAAACAAATACACATGAACGAACTTATTGAACGCCTAATTAAAGAAGCAGATTTAAATGCCGACCAAGCGCAAAAAGCTGTTACTACTATTGCCTCTTTTGTAAAAGAGAAATTTCCAATGTTGGGTGGCGCTGTAGACCAAATTTTTTCGGCTGGAAGTAAAGAAGAATAATGCTATTAGCAAATTTTACACAGGCAGTTTTACTGTAAATTGACTGCCTTCTCCTTTTTCGCTTTGTATAGTTAATACGCCCCCTTGTTTCAAAACAAGGTCTCTACAAAGTATTAAACCAAATCCACTGCCTTTTTCTTGTGCAGTGCCATTACGTGTGAAATATTTTTGAGCATTTACCTTATTCAGAATTTCTTCATCCATACCTATGCCAGAATCTTTTACAACTATATAATTGAAATCATTATCTGTATAAAACAACACTTCAATTGTACCATTTTGCGGTGTGAATTTTATTGCATTTGTAATAAAATTTCTAAAAATTATTTTAGCCATCTCCTTCTCCGTAAGAATGGTTGCATCGTTAGAAATATTATTTATAAATTCTATCTGCTTGTTTACTAGAGATAATCTCTGTTCTAGGTATAGGCTATTAATTAATTCATATAATTTTATATCCCTTAATTCTATCTCCTTTTTTGTTATTTGGCTTTTCAACCAATTCAATAAATTATCTAATAAGTTTGAAGTGTTAGCATATTGTATTTCTAATTTCGTTAGTATTAATTTAGCATCCTCTCCTACTAATATTCCTTTATTAATTAAGTTCAGGATGTTTCGAGTATTAGTGATTGGACTACGTAGATCATGTGAAATAACCGATAGCAATGTATCTTTAGTTAGGTTATCGTCTTCAAGTAATTTATTTTTAAGACTAATTACTTCATTTAAAACTTCAAGTGATTCTGCATTTTCTTTAATTTTATTGTTTTGCATTAGAAGTTTTTCGGTTAACACTTTTTGCTTCCGATAACTCATAAAAGATACGAACACTAAAAACGCCAAAGCCAATAGTAGCAGCGTCACTAAAATAATTATCAAGTATTGAGTTTTAGCTTTTTTATTTGCTTTTTTTATTTCAGATTTTGAAGCTTCATTACTAGTATTTTTTTCTTTGACTATTTCAATATAATCATTTGCAAATGCAGCATCATTTGCATTTTGCAAAATCAGTATATTAATTAAACTGTCTTGCCAAGCTAATAAATTATTATGGTCATTTTTTTTCTGGTACTGACTAATAAGAATTGTTGCAAATTCTCTTAATTTAGTATAAGCAAAAGCCTTTTTGGCATTTGTATAGCCTTTTTTTGCCATTAAAATTGACTCATTATCTTTCTGTTGGTTAATTAATAGGCTTGTTAATGCTAATTGGTTTAATGACATTCCATAATAGTCATTATTTAAAAGATCAAACGAAAAGGAATTATTAAAATATAAGCGGGCAGTTGCCGTATCGTTTTTTGCTTTGGCTAATAAACCAAGGTTATAAAAAGCTTTCTTTTGTCCATATTCAAATTTAATTTCTACACTTAATTGTAATGATTCTTTAAATAGCGAATCTGCTTTTTGTAAATTATTGCGCTTTAGTTCCAATAAGCCGAGACTATTTTTTATATTGGCAATTTCTTTGGGCGGGCCTTGTTTTAAACTAATTTGCATTGACTCATCATACAATTTAATTGCATCAGCGTATTTGCCTTCTAACACATAAAATTTTGCAAATTGTTGTTTGATTCTTGAAATATTAATGGTGTCTGCAAATTCGATACTATTTTCAAGTCCAATTTCATAAATCAGTCTAGCACGTTTGTTGTACCCATTTTGTTGAAATACGCCTGCTTCATTATAGAGGGCATCGGAAAGTCCTTTATGGTAATTATGCGCCTCCGATAGCCTTTTTGCAATTGTTAATAAATTTAAAGCTTTGGGTACATCAGAACTTTTTATTTGAAATGCCAAAGCATTAAGAGAGTCGATTGTTTTAAAAAAAATACTTTGGTCATTACCTGACTTCTCGTTTTGAGAAAACGAGTATAGAGGGAATAAAATAAAAAAAACAATGATAAACTTTAGGGGTTTCATCAATTCTTAATTGCTAATGCGTAAATATAATTGGTTTGTAGAAAAAGATTTATTAAATTTTCAATAAATCGATTTTGTGGTATAAAACAAAGAATTAATTTAAATTATGTTTAATTATTTATTTTTTTTATTTAATAACTATAAACGGTTTCATTTTTTCTAATTGTTCAATAGAAATAAAAATAATTTTTTTTAAATCATCCACTTCTAAAAAAGGTCCATACGCATTTCTGTAAACAACAATTGCTTTAGCCATTTCATCAGAAATAAATTTGCATTGTTGCAATTGAGCAACAGACGCTGTATTAATATTTATTAGTGCTTCGGGGATTTTTTCTAATCGTAAAAAAGGTGTAATAAGCTGAAATACTGAATCCGTTAGTCCGTACGTTTTTTTAACTTGCTCTATTCGTTTAAATCCACCAATCTTATCACGAAAATTTACAATTCTAGAAGCAATTGGCAGCGTCAATCCTGGTAAAATTTGCCAATCTGCAACGGTAGCTGTATTTATATCTATGATTTTGGGTTCAGCTACTAGTTTTTGATTAATTATAAGAGCCGGTGAATTCTTGCGTTCTATGGGAGCTTCCTTTTCAATAGTAACGTAAGGAATTAAACGATCGGCATCAACTTGTTGCATCCCCCAAATTTTATATAAATCTGCTGGCTGTCGAAACTTTCCGCCTTTTGAACGATAGTTTAAGATGGTTTGTACGAGTTTTTTGCGTAACCCTAATTTTTCCCATCCAACAGCATCGAGTTTATTTGGGTCAAAATAAAACAGGCTTGCTTTTAATTGACTATTCAACGGTTTCAGCATTTGTTGATTCGTTTTAAAAGCCCTAAACGAATCGGCTTTAAGTGCTTGACTACTTGTTGTATTGTAATTCTCTAACGCAATTGGTTTAATTTTTTGCGTAGGATAATAACTAGGCAATACCCAAAATAAACACATCAAACAAATCAATAACACAATGGCTATTCGCTCCCGACTATTAAAGCGGAAGTACTCTTTAAAAAATTGATACATATATCCTTTTTATTGGTGAATAAAAAGGAGCTACAAACTAATGACCTGGCCATCATAGGCCAGTTTTATATGGGGTGGTAATTCTTGATTTATTAAGTCATTTAAACCTAGCTGATGACTAATATGGGTAAAATACACTTCGGGAATGGCTAATTCCATTGCTAAATTTACAGCGTCTTGCAAAGTGAAATGTGAAATATGCGCTTCTTTTCGAAGCGCATTTAGTACCAATACTTTTGATCCTCTAATTTTTTCTAATTGTTGAGGTTCAATTCTATTGGCATCAGTGATATATGTGAAATCCCCAAAACGATATCCATAAACCGGCATTTTATGGTGATAGACTAAAATAGGCTGAACCGCTATATCTCCTATAAAAAAAGGCGTTTCATTGATGCTTATTAAGTTCAACTCGGGAACGCCTGGATATTTTGTTTCGGAAAAAGCATAATAAAAATCGTGCCTAACTGCCTCTTCTGTTAGTGAATTGGCATAGATATCCATGGGTTTTTGGCTGAAAAAATTAAAGGCTCGAATATCATCTAGGCCAGCCATATGGTCTTTATGAGGGTGGGTGTAAACAACAGCATCTAAATGTTTGGTATTGGTTCGAAGCATTTGATACCTAAAATCTGGGGTGGTGTCAACAACCAAAGTTGTGGTGGCAGACTGTACAAGAATGCTGCTACGCAAACGGTTGTCTTTGGGATTCAAAGGAACTTATCGAACTAAATTAAATTTACAGGCTCAACGGCTAGTGCAAGTGCTGCATTTTTTAATAGAGAATCGTACAATTTCTGTGATTCTAGGGTGAGTTTGTCGTAACTGATATTTAACTGCGGAATTAGGTCAATCAGGGTATTGATTCGGCCTTCGGTATTTAAAAACTTGTTTAAAACCACCACTTTCCTTGCCTCCAACAAACACCAGCCACTTTGAAATGTACCACGCTCATATCGAACTACATAGGCTGATTCGCCTAAAATATCTTCTAATTTATCAACGTTTAACTGGGTGTACTTCATAAAATGTATCCTTCCTTCTAATTATGACTGATTGGTTCCTCAAATTTAATACTGTGGCAACTCCAAACACTTTTCATTTATCCACACCATAAGGATATCTTCTTAAATGCAATCAGCAGAATTCTATTTACTCTCCATTTTTATTACAGAAATGTGTTTTTATAGTAATTAACGTAGTGATTGTAATTATTAGGATAACAAAGAAACCCGTCTTCCTTTGCAAAAATAAAACTTGAATTAATGGTTGGGATAGGAAGGCCTGCTTCTTTTGGATCTTTAAATGCCAAAACATCTTTTGGTTCGAAGTTTAAATTTCTGCCGTGCTTGTAGCGTAAATTGGTAGTGGTTTGTTTGTCGCCAATTACTTTATGCGGTGTATTTACGCGCACACTTCCATGGTCGGTAGCTAAAATTAATTTAACGCCTTTGTCTGCAATTTTTTTCAATGCTTGATTTAACGGGCTGTGCTCAAACCAACTTCGGGTAATACTCCTATAACTAATTTCATCGCTGGCTAATTCTTTTAATACTTCCATTTCTGTTCTAGCATGGCTTAGCATATCAACAAAATTATACACAATAACATTCAAATCATTTTGCAATAAATTATGAATATTGTTTACCAGTTGTTGCCCGTCTTGGTGATTCACAATTTTATGATAACTCGTGCGCAGATTTTCTTTTTTTAACCGCTTTAATTGTGCTTTAAAAAATGTTTCTTCAAACAAATTTTTTCCGCCTTCTTCTTCGTCGTTTTTCCATTGACCTGGAAATTGTTTTTCAATTTCTACAGGCATTAATCCTGCAAAAATCGCATTGCGACAGTATTGTGTGGCAGTTGGCAATATGGAATAAAAAGATTCTTCTTCTAAAATTCTAAAGTTTTCTGCAAACAATGGCTCTATGGCTTTCCATTGGTCGAAGCGTAAATTATCTATTAAAATAAAAAAAACTGGTGCACCTTGTTCTGTATGTGGCAACACCTTAAACTGCAATAAATGATTGCTCATAATGGGCGCATCACTTGATGTAGGTTTTACCCAGTTTGCATAATTTTTACTGATAAATTTAAAAAACTTTGTATTGGCTTCCTGCTTTTGAGAATTAAAGATTTCTTGCATTTCAGGACTATCACTTTTTTCCATTTCAAGTTCCCAATGCACTAGTCTTTTGTATATTTCCATCCACTCTTGGTGATTAGGATTATCACTCAATGCCATAAATAATTCACGAAAGTTTTGTTGATAAGACGTAGTTGTTTTTTCTGCTACTAGTCTTTTATTATCTATCAACTTTTTTAAACTCAACCATACTTGATTAGGATTTACCGGCTTAATTAAGTAGTCACTAATTTGACTGCCAATTGCCTCGTTCATCAAATTCTCTGTTTCATTTTTTGTAATTAAAACAATGGGCAATTGTCGGTTGATGGCTTTAATACGGGCAATGGTTTCTAATCCAGTAATCCCTGGCATTGACTCATCTATTAATACTACATCTACATAATTAGATTTTACATATTCTAGTGCATCAAACCCGTTTGTGCAAGTAATTACATCGTATCCCTTGTGCTCAAGAAATAATTTTTGCGATTGAAGACTTTCAATTTCATCGTCTACCCAGAGTATTTTTGCTAATGGCATATAGTTAATTAGAGGTTAATGCACAATTGCTATTGGTTTTAGCGCTATTTTATTTTAATCCTTACAATAACCATTAATACTGTTCAATTTCCACTAAAATAATATTAACAAACCTAAATCTATTAGAATCTTTTGAATCGTTCGGGTATTTGTACTTTTGCATACTGCTTAGGCAGTTGATTTAACAATTCAGCAACAGCATGACTATAATTAAACGAAAAATAATCAATGATCCGGTTTATGGTTTTATTACCATCGACCATCCTTTGATTTTTGCCATCATAGCCCATCCGTATTATCAAAGACTACGCCGCATACACCAAATGGCATTGGCTCAGTTGGTTTACCCAGGTGCCGTTCATACCCGTTTACTCCATTCTTTGGGTGCATACCACTTAATGACCAATGCCGTAAATGAGTTACGTAGCAAGGGTGTAGAAATTAGCCCAGAGGAAGCCGTTGCCGTTAAAGCTGCAATTTTATTACACGATATTGGGCACGGACCTTATTCCCATGCGCTAGAACAGGTATTGGTTCAAGGGGTTCATCACGAACAATTATCGCTTCAAATTATGCAAGAGATGAATCAAGACATGCATGGGGCGCTTGATTTAGCTATTCAAATTTTTACCAATCAATACGCCAAGCCTTTCTTACACCAGCTAATTAGTGGGCAATTAGATATGGATAGAATGGATTACCTCAGTCGCGACAGTTTTTTTTCGGGCGTTAGCGAAGGGGTTATTGGATACGATCGAATTTTGAAAATGTTGGTAGTACACAACGGCCAATTAATGGTAGAAGAAAAAGGTATTTATAGTGTAGAAAAGTTTTTAGTAGCCAGGCGCCAAATGTATTGGCAGGTTTACTTGCACAAAACTGTTTTATCGGCCGAAAAAATGTTGGTGAAAATCTTAGAAAGGGTTCGAGATATTTATACCACTTCAGATGCGCAATTAACTACCCATTCTGCGCTTGATTTTTTTCTAGGAAAATTTGATGGACAGATGAATCAAACTGCACTTGAGAAGTTTTGTTCGCTCGACGATCATGATATTATGCATGCTATTAAAACTTGGAGTAGCCATCCCGATAAAATATTGTCTTTATTATGTACCCGTTTGTTAAACCGAGAGCTTCATCATACCCGAATTCAATCGTCGGAATTTAACGACTCTTTGATTACCGAACATGAAAGCAGGTTAATGAAGGAATACAATATCAGTGCGTCTGAAATTAAGTATTTATGCTTTACTGGCGAGGCCTCCAATACCCTTTATCAAACCATCGATGAACGAATAAATATTTTATTCAAAGACGGCACGGTTAAAGACATTTCCATGATTGACAATGCATTGATCCAGCAAAATTTATCGGCCCCTATTAAAAAGTTTTATTTGAGTTTAATTAACTAGCCTACCATTCCATTTTAATGATTTAGCTATTTTAGAAAGTATATCTGCGTGTTTCAATCTTCTCGCAGACTGCCTGAAATGGCAAAAGACTGCTAGAAATGGAAAAAGGATGCTAGAACTGCTAGCTAATAAGCCCTAAAAGCAGGTAAAACAACTTTAAGCGCTTTTAATTGTATTTTTGTCCTAGATTTTAGATTTTACGACACAAATTTGTTTTGATTATGGATATGAATTTCAATCCCGATAAGCAACATACACTCAATAGTTCAATAAGTATCAGTGGAACAGGGTTGCATACAGGAATTTTAGTGGATATGACTTTAAAGCCAGCTAATCCTGGTTTTGGCCTACAATTTCAGCGGGTTGACTTACCAAACCAGCCAATTATCAAGGCAGATTGCGATTTGGTCACAGATACTAGTAGGGGCACCACTTTACAATTAGACGATGCCAAAATTAGTACCGTAGAACATATTTTAGCCGCAATGGTGGGCATGGGTATCGACAATGTACTCATTGAATTGAATGGCCCAGAAGTTCCCATCATGGACGGAAGTTCTACTCCTTTTATTGAATTAATTGAAAAAGCGGGTATACTAGAACAAGAAGCAGCAAAAGCTTGGTATAGTTTAGACGAAAATATTTACCACTACGACGAAGAAAAAAGGGTAGAAATGGTTGCGCTACCTGCTTTGGAATACCAGATTACTACGTTGATTGATTTTAATAGTCCTGTTTTAGGAACCCAACATGCAGGGCTTAAAACCATCAGAGAATTCAAAACCGAAGTAGCTCCTTGTAGAACATTTTGTTTTTTACACGAGCTAGAAGCTTTATTAGATAACGATTTAATTAAAGGTGGCGACATAAATAATGCGATTGTAGTGGTTGACAAACCTGTAACAGACGCAGAGATGTCACGTTTGGCCAAAGTGTTCAACCGTGAAAAAATTGAAGTAAAAAGTGAGGGTTATTTAAACAATTTAGAACTTCGTTTTCCAAACGAACCAGCTCGTCATAAACTATTAGATGTTGTAGGTGATTTGGCCTTAATTGGCTACCCTATTAAGGCGCGTATCATTGCCAATCGCCCCGGACACAGTACCAATGTGGAATTTGCAAAAAAAATCAAACAATACATTAAACGTAACAAACACGTAAAGAATGTACCGGTTTACGACCCTACTATTCCACCTGTATATAATTTAGAGAAAATAGAAAAGACTTTACCCCACAGACATCCGTTTTTGTTTGTTGATAAAATCATAGAACTAAGTGATACTAGTATCGTTGGCATTAAAAATGTAACTTTTAACGAATGGTTTTTTCAAGGACATTTTCCTGGAAACCCTGTAATGCCTGGTGTTATACAAATTGAAGCCCTAGCTCAAACCGGCGGTATTTTGTGTATCAACGCCATGTCTGAAGGAGAATATGATACTTATTTTTTAAAGATTGACAATTGTAAGTTCAAGCAAAAAGTGGTTCCTGGAGATACTATGATATTAAAGATGGAACTAATTGCACCTATTAGAAGGGGTATTTGTGAAATGAGGGGAACTGTTTATGTTGGAGGCAAAGTTGCTACAGAAGCAGATTTAGTAGCACAAGTTGTAAAAAGAACTTAATTCATAATAAATTGCCAATAAAGCTATTTTTGTATCCATCAAAGCAACTTTGGCATCTTTTTTATAGTCATTAGTGCCATATGGAAGCACTAGTACAATCAAAACCACAAATAAGGATGACACATCCATACACTTATATCGATCCAAATGCTAGCATTGCTCCAAATGTTAAGATTGATCCATTTACTGTTATTCATGGCGATGTAAAAATTGGCGATGGTACCTGGATTGGAAGTAATGTGACTATTATGGATGGCACAAGAATTGGAAAGAATTGTAGGATTTTCCCTGGTGCAGTATTAGGTGCAATTCCGCAAGATTTAAAATTTAGTGGCGAAAAAACAACGGTGGAAATTGGCGACAATAATACTATTAGAGAATTTGTTACCATCAATCGTGGAACGGAAGACCGTGGCAAAACCAAGGTTGGAAACAATTGCTTAATTATGGCTTACAGTCATTTGGCGCATGATTGTATTATTGGCAATAACTGTATTTTGAGTAATAGTGTACAAGTAGCAGGCCATGTTACTATGGGAGATTGGGCCGTGGTTGGTGGCGTTAGTGCCGTGCACCAATTTGTAAATATTGGCCAACACGCTTTTGTGGCTGGCGGTAGTTTGGTTAGTAAAGATGTTCCCCCATATATTAAAGCGGTGCGCAATCCATTAAGTTATGGTGGCGTGAATAGTGTAGGGCTAAAACGCAGAGGCTTTCCTTTGCAACAGATTAACCATATTTTAGACGTATATCGTACCATCTATAATAAAGGATTTAATATCTCTCAAGCCCTAGAATTTATTGAAGAAGAATTACCTGCCACCGACGAGCGCGACGAGATAGTTACTTTTATCCGCGATAGTGGGAGAGGCATTATCAAACGATTTACCAAAGGTGCAAATGACGAGGACTAACCAAGTTTTAGGCAAAATTAGTTTGCAAGATTCGGGCAAACGTTTTAATCGAGAATGGATTTTCCAACACTGTAATTGTGTATTTGAAACAGGTAAGCACTATGCTATTACGGGTCCTAACGGATCGGGCAAAAGCACTTTACTCCAAGCCATTGCTGGAAGTTTGCAAACAAGCCAAGGACTTGTAAAATGGTTAGATACCAATAATTCAACTATAGAATTAGAACAAGCTTATCAATACTTAAGCATTTCAGCACCCTATTTAGAGTTGATTGAAGAAATGACTGCAAAAGAATTTCTTTACTTCCATGCACAATTTAAATCCTTAATTTCTAGCGTTAGTATTGATGAAATACTTATTATTATTGGTCTTGAAAAATCGGCTAATAAACAAATTCGCTATTTTTCTAGCGGCATGAAACAACGCATTAAATTAGCCCAAGCTATTTTCTCTAATACACCCGTATTACTGCTAGACGAACCTTGTACCAATTTAGATGCTACAGGCTATGCCCTATACCACGAACTAATAGCCAACTATTGCAGTAATAAACTCATTATTGTAAGTAGCAATGACCCACAAGAATTTGATTTTTGCACAGAAATTATTCGTATTCAAGATTATAAATAATTTAATGATGTAGTTAATGTTTTTATTAAGTTCTATTGGTATTTTGTTACAACAATACAATGTATTAGTTTTAGTAATTAGTTCAATTTCAACCTGTAAATAATCCGATTGCCATGAAGTCATTTACCATTCAAGAAATCAATGCAGTTTTACAAGGAGAATTGATTGGTCAAACCACTCATATTATTAATGGCCCTGAACAACTTGATATGGCCACCAATAACCATATCAGTTTTATTGGCGATAAAAAGTACATTAAACTTTGGGCCGATTCTAAAGCAGCTGCTGCAATAGTTAATCAAGATTTTATCATTGAACCCGGCGAAAACAGGGCATTAATTAAGGTAAAGAATGCCGACTTGGCAATGGCGCAATTATTAGAACTTTTTGTTCCCGAAGAACCCATATTTGACGAAGTTATTCACCCAACTGCAGTCATTCATGCCACTGCTACTGTTGGTACAAACACAAGAATTGGTGCGGGATGTTATATTGGGGCGTATGTTGTAATAGGCAATGATGTTACCCTATATCCTAACACAACCATTTTAGATAAAGTAAGTATTGGTAACAATAGTATTTTATATCCTGGTGTAGTTATTAGAGAAAGATGCGAAGTTGGCCATCATTGTATTATTCATTCAAATGCCAATATTGGTTCAGATGGATTTGGCTTTAGGGCTAGCCCAGATGGAAAAGGACTGGTGAAAATCCCGCATATTGGTAATGTTGTACTTGGTAATTATGTTGAAATTGGTTCTAGTACTTGTATTGACCGCGGTAAATTTAGTTCCACTATTATTGGCGATGGTAGCAAGCTAGACAACCTTGTTCAAATTGGTCACAATAGTAAAACCGGCAAGTTTTGTATGATGGCAGGAAGTAGCGGATTAGCTGGATCTGTAACACTTGGCAATGGCGTAATGATTGGGGGAGGCGTATGTGTATCGGACCATGTTACCGTGGGTAATGGCGTAATGATTGGGGGAATGTCTGGAGTAATAAGTGATGTGCCAGACGGAAAAAAGATATTAGGATATCCTGCTGTTGACGCAAGAGATTGCTTAAAACAATGGGCTTATATTAGAAATATGGTGAATCAAGGAAAATAAATTATTTGGTTAAAATATTTTTTACTCAACAAAAATTTTACTCCTATTTATTTTCTTTGCAAGTATTGATATGTACTATTCGAGATTGAAGTTTTTATTTGTTTGTATTGTTTTATTCGTTAGTTCTTTTGCGTCTGCACAAGAAAAAAAATTTTTGTTTACGCAAACGAAAATGGGTTCCCCTTTAAATATTATTATTGTAGAAAAAGATTCTATCAACGCTACAATCCTTGCACAGCAATGCTTTCAATTAGTTGATTCTTTTAACCATATTTATAGTGATTACGATAGTACTAGCGAATTAAGTATACTCTGCAATAGCAATAGTTCATTTCCCAAAAAAGTTTCCCCTGCATTGTTAGATATTTTATTAGTATCAAAAAAAGCGTTCGAAAAAAGCCAGCATAGTTTTGACATCAGTATTGGGCAGTTGAGTTTGCTCTGGCGAAAAAGTAGAAAAGAAAATGCGTTTCCTAGTGCAGCAAAGGTTGCTGAAGCAAAAAATAAAGTAGGATTTCAATACCTACAAATTGATTCCGCCAACAAAACAGTAACCATTTTAAAACCAGGTTTGCGGCTAGATCTTGGAGGAATTGCAAAAGGATATATTGCTCAAAAAATCATTGATTTTTTACACTTAAAAGGAGTGCATTCGGCATTAGTAGATGCGGGTGGAGATATTTCTATGAGCGGCGCACCACCCAATTCAAAAGGCTGGATTGTTGGCATAAATGTTCCTGAGCAAACCGACGAACTGCTAAACACAAAATTATCCTTACAAAATATTTCAGTAGCCACTTCTGGAGATGCCTACCAATACATCGTGCATAATGGCAAAAAATATGCACATATAATAGACCCTGGAACGGGCTATGGCGTAAATTTTCAGCGAAATGTGACAGTTGTTGCAAAAGATGGCGCCACTGCCGACTGGCTTGCCACTGCTTGTAGTATTTTACCTATTAAAACGGCTTACGCTGTTGCCAAACAAGCAAATGCCGAAGTATTTATAACAGTGCTTGAGAAAGGAAAAATCAAACCTTATCAAACAAATGGTTTTGAAAATTACTGGCAGAAAAAATAACGCTTCATAGAAAACAACTTTCTAATAAATAAACATTTTACCTAATAAAACATTTTACCAATTTATTCATTAATTAACTAACTTGAAACCTTGAAATTATTGCCTGGTGAAAAAATATGTGTTCGTTGTTTTATTGGTATCTAAGGTCTATTTGGGAAGCGCCCAATTGAGTAAAGAAAATTTTCAATCTTACCAGCAAGCAATTCCTGGATCTAGTTTGCAATTTAAAATGGTTACTATTCAAGCAGGTAGCTTTTTAATGGGAAGCCCTACAAACGAAAAAAATCGAGAAACAGAAGAAGGACCACAAAAAAAAATCAACATCTCTGCTTTTTGGATGAGTGAAACAGAAGTCATTAGAGATATTTTTGATGTGTTTTTAAAAGACGAAAAAACAAGCCAAAATATAGCGGTAGATGCCATTACAAGGCCAAGTCCACAATATGTAGACTTAACTTGGGGAATGGGTAAAGAAGGCGGTTATCCTGCAAATAGCATGAGCCAATACTCAGCCATTATGTATTGCCGATGGCTCTATCAAAAAACAGGTATTTTCTATCGCCTACCAACCGAAGCAGAATGGGAATACGCCTGCAGGGCCGGCACCAATACCAGTTATTTTTTTGGCAACGATAGCAAGCAATTAAATGACTATGCTTGGTTTATAGAAAATAGCGAAGAGAAATACCAAAAAGTAGCACAGAAAAAACCAAACCCTTGGGGCTTGTATGATATGCTAGGCAATTTATTAGAATGGACTTTAGACCATTACGACGAAAAATTATTTACTACCTTACCAGATAATGCTGTTGACCCAATTGCCCCTCCAAAAGCACTTGTTAAATATCCAAAAACATTACGAGGTGGCAGTTTTGAAGAAACGGCTTTTGAATTACGCAGTGCCACTCGTTTTCATTCAGACCCTACTTGGAATAAAAGAGATCCACAAATACCCAAAAGTAAATGGTGGCTAACTGAAGCAAGAGGCGTAGGTATCCGTTTGGTAAGACCTATTAAACAACCTTCAGAAACTGAAGCAAATCAATTTTTTAAGAACTATCTTGGCTTATAAACTTTAAAAAGAACACTTATGTTTAACGATGCTTTCAACAACAACTCCCGCAGAGATTTTGTAAAAAACTCTTCGCTTATTGCAGGCGGTTTAATAGCTGCCCCAATGTTTACTCGTGCCAATTATTTTGCTGGCGCAAATGATGCTATTAAAGTAGCACTAGTAGGTTGCGGTGGACGTGGAACTGGCGCTGCCATGCAAGCGCTACTTAGCGGCCAAAATGTAAAACTAGTAGCTATGTGTGATGCTTTTGCAGACAATATAGAAAACTGTCATAAAGCATTAATGGCCGAAGCTACCAGTAACGGAAAAGGGATTGAAAAAAATATTGATGTACCTGCAGATAGAAGATTTACAGGTTTTGACGGTTACAAAAAAGCCATTGCTTTAGCAGATGTAGTTATCTTAACAACACCTCCAGGTTTTAGACCGATTCATTTCGACGAAGCGATTAGCCAAAACAAACACGTGTTTATGGAAAAGCCCGTTGCAACTGATCCGGCTGGTGTACAAAAAGTTTTGGCCACTGCATTAATTGCCAAACAAAAGAAATTAAATGTAGTGGTAGGATTACAACGTCATTACCAAACTTCTTATAGAGAATTGTTTCAAAACAAAGACTTAATTGGTGATATCACATCGGCACATGCTTGGTGGAACAACGATGGTGTTTGGGTTCGTCCACGTAAAGCAGGTCAAACTGAAATGGAATACCAAATGCGCAACTGGTATTATTTTAACTGGCTTTGTGGCGATCATATTAATGAGCAACATATTCACAACCTTGATGTAATTAATTGGTTCAAGGGTGGCTATCCAGTAAAAGCACAAGGTTCTGGCGGAAGACAAGTGCGTAATAGCAAGGAACATGGAGAAATTTTCGATCACCATTCTGTAGAATATACTTATGCTGATGGATCTATTTTAACGAGCCAGTGCCGACACATTCCTGGCACTTCTAGCAAAGTAGATGAACTATTAGTTGGTACCAAAGGAAAAATATTCTGCAATGCAGGAAAAATTGTAGACTTCAAGGGCAATACCCTTTTCCAATATGCTAAAAAAGCAAAGAATTTAGAAAAAGATCCTTACCAAACAGAACACGAAGAACTGTTTGCTGCTATTGCAAAAGGCGAATACAAATTTGCAGATGCAGAGAATGGTGCTAAGAGTACCATGACTTCTATATTAGGCAGAATGGCTACTTATAGCGGACAAGTAATTGATTGGGATAAAGCCATTAATTCTGGCATTGATATCCATCCTAAAGTTTATGCTTGGGATGCGCCAACACCTACTAACCCAGGACCTGATGGATTTTATCCAATTGCAGTACCGGGTGTTACTAAGTATTTTTAGTACTAACAAGTTGTATAAAAAAAGCCTGCTGAAAATTTTCAGCAGGCTTTTTTATATCCGTTATTTATTTAAAAAATATACAAGGTTTGCAAAAAAATAATCAAAAAATTATCTTCTACTAGCAATTAATAAGTTTAGGTCTGTATATTTTAAATCGAATTTTTGACTGATATAAATATCGGTTAACGCGCCTTTAAACAAATAAATGCCTTCGCGTAAATTAAAATTATGCCATACCATTTCTTCTATTCCCCCTTCGTCACTAACTTCTAAAATTAATGGCATCAATACATTGCTAATGGCTTGACTTGCTGTTCTAGCAAATCCACTGGCAATATTGGGAACACAATAATGAATTACATCGTGCTTTATAAATATTGGTTGTTCATGACTAGTAAGTTCACTCGTTTCAAAACAACCACCCCTATCAATTGCCACGTCAATAATAATACTACCCGGACGCATTGCTGCAACCATTTCTTCAGATACTACTACAGGCGCTCTTCCAGATTCATTACTTAATGCACCAACCGCAACCTCACAGGTTTTTAATTGTTTGGCTAAAATGCGCGGCTCTAAAACAGAGGTCCAAATGCGCTGACCTAAATTATTTTGCAATTGTTTTAATTTAGAAACATTGTTGTCAAATACTTTAACCGATGCACCAAGCGCCAGCGCATTTCTAGTAGCAAATTCCCCTACAATTCCTGCACCTACAATCACTACTTTGGTTGGTGGAATACCACTAATCCCTCCTAACAAAACACCTTTGCCTTTATTAAAACTACTGAGGTATTGTCCGGCAATTAGCATAACTGCACTACCAGTTATTTCACTCATGCTTCGCACAATTGGATACGTACCACTATCGTCTTTAAAGTTTTCGAAACTTAAAGCAGTAATACGCTTAGCCATCATATGCTCGATATAATGTTTTTTTAAGGCCGACAAATGAATGGGTGAAATAATGGTTTGATTCATTTGCAAAAAAGGCAAATCTTCCTCAACGGGTGGAGCGCTTTTTACTAAGATGGGTGCTTTATACACTTCTGCTTTATCGTACACAATTTTTGCGCCTGCTTCGGCATAATCTTGATCGGTATAATTACTGCCTTCTCCAGCTTTGTGTTCAACAATAACATGGTTCCCGTTGGCAACAAGCACACCAACTGCTTCTGGTGTAAGCGCAATTCTATTTTCTTGAAACGCCACTTCTTTGGGAATGCCAATAAATAGTTTTTCGCCTGGCGCTTTTACATCCAAAGTTTCTTCTAGAGTTTCATACATAAAAGATGCGCTGATAGAAGGTTTGGTGGTAGCCATAGTGGTACTTATTGTTAGTTGATAGGTTGAATGCTTATAAAATTAATTGATTTTCGCCAGTATATAGCCGCCGTGATTTTTCGTTTAAAATTTCTAAATGCACTTGAAAAATCGCTTCTGGCAATAATCCTCCAGCTTTTTCGGGCCATTCAATTAAACAAAGATTGCCAGAACTCAAAGCATCTTCAATACCCGCTTGAATGGCTTCTTCTTCGTCCTTTAATCGATACCAATCCATATGGTAAATAGCACCTGCTTGTGGGCTATTGTATTCATTAATGATGGCATAACTAGGGCTAGTAACGGTATCTGTTACACCCAACACTTCGCATAATGCATGAATAAAACTCGTTTTACCAGTTCCCATAGCGGCATTAAAGGTCCAAATTTTTTTAGCCTTCCCTTCCTTCCACAAAGCGGTTGCAACTGCTTTAATTTGTGCCAATTCAAAAACTGCGTCCATAGCTCAAAGATAAAGAACCCATACCAAAACCAATTCTCTATTGGTTTTGGCGTTTTTTTGACACAATGATGTAAAAATATTATTGCTTAAACCAAGTGTGGCCGATTGGGCTTGTAGTACCTTTGCACTATCGTCTTCAACAAATACTACCCTATTATGGAAAAAGTGAATTGGAAGGTTGCAGGAATGAGTTGTACCAACTGTGCGCTAACTGTAAACAAATACCTCACCGAAAAAGGTATGCAAGACGTAAAAGTGAATTTTATGGGGGGCGATGTTAGCTTTGAAATAGTTAACGAAACTTCTAAAACAGACCTAGCAAAAGGTATAAGAAACTTAGGATACGAGGTAGCAACTGGCGATGAATCAGATACTAAAAAATCTAAAAAAATCTTTCAAAATCATTTACAACGTTTTAAATTTTGCATTGTTTTTACAGCCCCACTTCTATTGCATATGTTGGGCATTCATATTGATTGGCTGATGAACCCTTACGTACAATTGGGTTTAACCATTCCTGTGTTTATTATTGGGATGGATTTTTTTGGCAGAAGCGCTTTTTATAGTTTGCTAAAAGGCATTCCTAATATGAATGTATTAATTGCCCTTGGTTCTGTTGCAGCATTTGGATATAGTTTATACGGAACCATTATTGGCGATGCCGAACACTATCTATTTTATGAAACAGCAGCCACCATTATTACCCTAGTTTTTTTGGGAAATTGGATGGAAGATAAGTCGGTAGAAAGCACCCAAAAAGCATTGAACAAATTGGTGGTTTCACAAAAAGTCATGGCCAATATGATTGCCTACGATGAACAACACCAAGAACATATTTTTCCTGTTGAAAGTGGGAATTTAAAAGTAGGCGATTTGATACTGATTAAATCAGGTGAGCCAGTACCAATGGATTGTAAAGTGTTGTGGGGCGAGGCAAGTATTAGTGAAGCCATCATTACTGGCGAAAGTGTACCCGTAGAAAAGAAAATGAACGACTTGTTAATTGGCGGAAGCACAGTAGAAAATGGAAACATTAAAGCTTATGTAACGGCTGTAGGAGAAAATACAGTTTTAGCGAGTATTTTAAAACTTGTTAAAGAAGCCCAAACCGAAAAACCGCCCGTGCAACAAATGGCCGATAAAATCAGCGCCATTTTTGTACCCGTTGTAATTAGCATTGCACTCATAACATTACTAGCCAATTATTTTATAGGTCATCATGTATTTAGCGAAAGCTTATTGCGCGGTATTGCCGTGTTGGTTATTTCTTGTCCTTGTGCCATGGGATTAGCCACTCCAGCCGCTATTGCAGTTGGGTTAGGACGTGCGGCAAGAAATGGCGTATTGTTTAAAAATGCTAGGAGTTTAGAAATTTTTAAAGACATTAAGCAAGTGGTGTTTGATAAAACTGGCACCTTAACAACTGGCCTTTTTACTATTTCAAAATTTGAGATAGTAAATAATAAAACACCTGAAGCAATTGAAAAATTTAAAGGAATCGCTTACTCACTAGAAAAGTATTCGAACCATCCAATAGCAAAATGCATTACCAAGGAATGGAAAACCAAAGAAGCTATTCGATGGGCGAGTATTGAAGAACAAAAAGGCCTAGGTATGGTAGGTACCGATAAAATGGGCAATACCTATACTGCCGTTTCTTATAAAGGTGTTGCCGCAATTACAAAAAGCCGATCTCATAATGTTTATATCACTTGCAACAATGAATTATTGGGTTGGATTGATGTGGCTGATGAAATTAGACCAGAAGCATTTGCTGTTATTGAAATGCTCCAATCAAAAGGCATTAGAACCATTTTATTAAGTGGCGATAAAAAAGAAAAATGCGAACAAGTTGCCACCTATTTACACCTCGATGAATGGTTAGCAGAACAAACACCAGAACAAAAACTTACAGCCATTGCTAATTTCAATGCGCACGAACCAACTGCCATGATTGGAGACGGAATTAATGATGCACCAGCACTAGCAAAAGCCACTGTGGGTATATCTTTGAGCGATGCATCGCATATTGCCATGCAAAGCGCACAAGTTGTTTTAATGAACCATGGTCTCAAAAATTTACCATTGGCATTAGGGCTTGGAAAGCATACTTATATAACCATCAAGCAAAATTTATTCTGGGCATTTATTTACAATATTGTAGCAATACCAGTTGCAGCATTTGGTTATTTGAGTCCAAGCTTTGGCGCACTTACCATGGGTTTAAGTGATGTTGTTTTGGCAATTAATTCTGTTCGACTAAATTTCAAAAAAGTATTATAGTTTTTTGAAATGAATCAAACGCCATTAAACATATTACAACAATACTGGAAGCATGATAGTTTCAGACCTATGCAGGAAGAAATTATTCAGGCAGTATTGGATGGAAAAGATGCACTGGCATTATTACCAACTGGTGGTGGAAAATCAATTTGTTTTCAAATTCCTGGATTGATGTTAGAAGGTGTTTGCTTAGTAATAAGCCCGCTGATTGCACTCATGAAAGACCAGGCTGAAAACCTAATTGAAAAAGGAATTTCTGTTGCTACTATTCATAGCGGGCTTAGTTATTACGATGTAAAATGTATTTTACAAGACGCAGTTGAAGGCGATTATCAATTCATTTATTTGTCGCCCGAAAGATTAGAAAATCCTTTGTTTAAAGACTATCTACCCTATTTAAAGATTAGTTTATTAGTGGTAGACGAAGCGCATTGTATTTCTCAATGGGGATACGATTTTAGACCACCCTATTTGCGTATTGCAGCCATTCGCTCTGAACTAGAAAACGTTCCAATGATTGCACTTACTGCATCTGCAACTCCCTTGGTGCAAAAAGATATTATTGCTAAGTTAACATTGAACGATGCTACTATTTTTAAACAGTCTTTTTTTAAACCCAATCTTTCTTACAGCGTATTTCAGGTAGATAGTAAAATAAATAAACTGATAGAAGTGATTCAGTCTGTACCTGGGAGCAGTATTGTTTATTGCAATAGCCGACGACAAACCAAAGAAATTTCTGAACTTTTATTGTTGCATAATATTAGTGCCGATTTTTATCACGCAGGTTTATCTGCACAAGAAAGAACCGACAAACAAGATGCTTGTATAAAAAACAAAATCCGTGTAATAGCATGTACCAATGCTTTTGGCCTAGGTATTGATAAACCAGATGTTCGGACAGTTATACATTTTGACGCGCCAGAATGTTTAGAAAATTATTACCAAGAAGCCGGACGTGCAGGACGTGATGGGCAAAAAGCATATGCGGTACTTTTATATCATTCAGATGATATCAATCAATTAAAAGCCTTACCAGATAAGCGTTATCCTCCTATACCATTAATTAAAAAAATCTACCAAGCTATTGCAGATTTTATTCAATTACCCATTGGATTAGGTGAGGGACAATTTTTTGATTTTGACTTGAGTGAGTTTATTAGAAATTTTAAACTAGACGGCTACACTGTAACTAGTGTATTAAAAGTATTAGAACAAGAAGGGCATTGTAGTTTTTCTGAAAATATTTTTTTACCTGCACAAATCTCTTTTACAACCGATAAAGAAACGCTCAATGATTTTGAACTTGCTTATCCGCAATGGGAGCCTTTATTAAAAACATTGTTGCGTACTTACGAAGGTATTATTGACAACCGTGTTTCCATTCACGAAAAACAATTGTCCCGAATACTTAGAATACCTATTGAAAATATTGTGGAGCAACTATTAGCCATTCAAGCTTTTGGCATCTTAGAATATTTGCCTTTAAAAGAAACACCTCAAATACATTTTTTACTCAACAGGGCACCTGCCGATTATTTATCTATTGACCAAGACAAATACCTAGCAAGAAAAAAACAATACGAAATACGACTAGCAGCAATGCTTAATTTTTTAGAAAATAATGATCTTTGTAGAAGCAATGCTATCACCGAATACTTTGGTGAACCAACAGGTAAAGCTTGTGGCATTTGTAATAACTGCCTTGCAAAGAAGAAAAAAGAACTAAGCCCAGCTGAGTTTAAAGCAATTGAAAAAATAATTGCGCCCTATTTAATAGTTGGCACGAATATTGGAGACTTATTAATTCAGTGCAGTGAATTTAGTTCCGAAAAAATCTGGCAAGCACTACGATTTATGGAAACTGAGCAACGCATTCGGATTAATGAACAAGGAATTGTTATAAACTGTTAAAATATTAAATGCCAATTAGATCTTGGTTTTTTTTCATTTATCTTTAAATCAATAAAAAAAACTCACATGGAAGATAAAAAAAGTAAAATACTCTTGTGCGAAGACGATACCAATCTTGGCAAAGTATTAAAAGACTATTTAGAGCTAAATGATTACGATGTTATCTTAGAAAGAGACGGACGTTTAGGTCTTGCCGCTTTTCAGCGTGAGAAATTCGACATCTGTTTATTAGACGTAATGATGCCTAATATGGATGGCTTTAAATTAGCAGAAGAAATTCGCGATGTAGATTTAGATATTCCTTTGTTTTTCTTGAGTGCTAAAACCATGAAAGACGACATTATTCAAGGGTACAAACTAGGCGCCGACGACTATATCACCAAACCTTTTGATAGCGAAGTATTGCTGATGAAAATCAAAGCAATGTTAAAACGCAATGAAGAAGACAACCGTATTAGCGACAATATTGAATTTGATTTGGGCAAATACCATTTCAATCCAAAATTACGTCAGTTAATTAACAACGATAGTCACCAAACACTTTCTCCAAAAGAGAATGAGTTGTTAAAAATGTTGTCTGAACACAAAAACGATTTACTTCCACGCGAAAGAGCATTGAAAAAAATATGGGGTAGTGATACTTATTTTAATGGTAGAAGTATGGATGTATATATTGCCAAATTGCGCAAGTATTTAAAAGACGATACCGATATTGAAATTGTAAATATCCATGGAAATGGATTTAGATTAGTAGCACCTTAATCTAATTGAACTATAAAAAAAGCGTCTGTTTCTATAAATGAAACAGACGCTTTTTTTATGTCTAATAAATAATTTACGAAAACAAATTTGGCGATCCGCCCCTATTAGTCATTTCTCTTTTTAAATGATTGTAGGCTTTTAAAGTTGCTTCTCTACCACGTGGTGTTCTTTGTAAAAATCCTTCTTGAATTAAAAAAGGTTCATACACTTCTTCAATCGTTCCAGACTCTTCACCCACTGCAGTGGCAATAGTGGTTAACCCCACAGGACCTCCTTTAAATTTATCAATAATAGCAGCCAAAATACGGTTATCCATTTCGTCTAACCCATGTTCGTCTACATTGAGTGCTTTAAGCGCGTGTTGGGTAATGCCAAGGTCAATAGTGCCATCATTTAATACTTGCGCAAAATCACGTACCCTACGCAACAATCCATTGGCAATTCGCGGTGTGCCCCTACTGCGTCGGGCAATTTCTCCCGCAGCATCCGAAGAAATTTCTGTATTTAAAATGGCGGCGCTACGTTCAATGATTTTTTTAAGGGTTTCGGCATTATAATACTCCAACCTAGATTTAATACCAAAACGCGATAATAAAGGCGCTGTAAGTAATCCACTTCGGGTAGTAGCACCCACAAGTGTAAAAGGATTCAGGTTAATTTGAATACTACGTGCATTGGGGCCCGTATCAATCATTATATCAATCCTAAAATCTTCCATGGCGGCATAGAGGTATTCTTCAACCACCGTACTTAGTCGATGTATTTCATCAATAAACAACACATCATTGGGTTGTAAATTGGTGAGTAATCCTGCTAAGTCGCCTGGCTTTTCAATAACCGGACCAGAAGTTTCTTTTATATTAACACCCAATTCGTTAGCCACAATTCTGCTTAAAGTAGTTTTTCCTAAACCGGGAGGGCCATGAAACAATACATGGTCTAAGGCCTCGCCACGAAGCTTAGCCGCTTTAATGAAAATGGTTAAATTTTCAATCAACTGAGGCTGCCCAGAGAAATCGTCAATCTCTTTTGGGCGGATGGTATTTTCAAACTCCTTATCGGCTGGAGTTAAGTTTTCGGGTGCATTATTTAAATTATCGTTCGCCATACTTATCAAATCTACAAAATAGTATTAATCCATAGCTTTGTAAAAAATCAAACCT
>JAPLEL010000138.1 GCA_026391415.1 Bacteroidota bacterium | reverse complement strand
TAATTAAAACCTATGTCAATTCAATGGAAAGGCGTTTTTCCCGCATTAACAACAAAGTTTACTACTGATGATCAATTAGATTTGCCTTTATTTGAACACAATTTAAATGAGCAAGTAGCAGCAGGCATTAATGGTATTATTTTAGGTGGAAGTTTAGGAGAAGCAAGTGTGCTTAGCATGGATGAAAAAGAAGCCTTAATTATATTTGCCGTTGCAAAACTTGCAGGAAAAATGCCTGTTGTTTTAAATATAGCAGAAGGTGCAACAAAAGATGCATTGACCTTAGCCGCCAATGCAAAAAAATGGGGTGCAAAAGGCTTAATGATATTACCGCCAATGCGATATAAATCTGACCATCGCGAAACAGTTACTTATTTTAAAACAATTGCGGCATCAACAGATTTGCCCATCATGATTTACAATAATCCTGTTGATTATAAAATTGATGTGACTATTGAAATGTTTGAAGAACTAGCTGATTGCGACAATATTCAAGCCATTAAAGAGTCAACTAGAGATACCACAAATGTTACTCGTTTAATTAATCGCTTTGGTGATCGGTTTAAAATTTTATGTGGTGTTGATACACTTGCCATGGAAGAATTGGTTTTAGGTGCAGATGGTTGGGTTGGAGGATTGGTTTGTGCATTTCCAAGAGAAACGGTTGCTATATATAGATTAGTAAAAGCAGGGCATATTGCTGAAGCGCTTAGTATCAATCGATGGTTTATGCCTTTACTTGAATTAGATATTCATGCTAAATTAGTTCAGTACATTAAATTGGCTGAACAGCAAGCTGGTATTGGATCTGAATCTGTTCGTGCACCAAGACTTACACTTGTTGGAGAAGAAAGAACACGCATTTTACAAGTAATTGATAAAGGGATTGCTAACAGACCTATTTTACCTGAATACTTACACTTAACCGTATAATCATGCAAACTATTGTTTCGTTTTCAAATACAGATACTGTAATGCAAGCAGCAAAACTTGCATTTACACAATACCAACAAATACCAGATGCTGAGAAAGCAAATTTCTTAGATAGAATCGCTTTTGAAATTGAAACATTAGCAGATGATTTAATTAATATTACCCAAGCAGAAACAAATCTTCCAACACCAAGATTATTAGGTGAAAGAGGTAGAACAACCATGCAATTACGCATGTTTGCTCAAATGTTGCGTGAAGGAACTTGGGTAGAAGCAAGTATTGATACTGCTATCCCAGACAAAACTCCACCCAAACCAGATATTCGTAAAATGTTAGTTGGTATTGGGCCTGTGATAGTTTTTGGTGCAAGTAATTTTCCTTATGCCTATTCAACAGCCGGAGGTGATACCGCAAGTGCTTTAGCCGCAGGTTGTTCAGTTGTTGTAAAAGCACATCCAGCACATATTCAAACCTCTACTTTAATGGCATCTGCTATTGCAAAAGCCATTGAATTTTGCAAAATGCCAGCTGCTATTTTTCAACATGTAACAGCCGATTCATTCGAAACAGGTAAGGCCTTGGTGCAACATCCAGCAACAGCTGCTGTTGGATTTACTGGTTCATTTTCTGGCGGAAAAGCATTGTATGATTATGCAGCTGCTAGACCAAATCCAATTCCCGTTTTTTCTGAAATGGGCAGTACTAATCCAGTGCTTTTATTACCCAATGCATTAGAAACAAATGCAGAAAATATTGCCAAACAATATGCAGGTTCAATTACATTAGGTGTTGGTCAATTTTGTACCAATCCTGGCATATTGTTAGGAATAGCATCAACATCATTGGATAGTTTTGCTACTACACTTGCTACAGAATTGGCTTTGGCAGCACCTTCTAAAATGTTACATACAGGAATTTTAAAAGCTTATCAATTAAAATCTGCAAAAGCAATTGAACAAGCTGGTGTAACAGTTCACACAAACAATATTCAATCTGATATAACAGCACAACCTTTATTCACAAGTGTTTCTGGCGAAATTTTTTTAGCCAATCCATTATTGCACGAAGAAGTTTTTGGACCTTATGCTATTTTGGTTGTTTGCAAAAATGAAACAGAATTAATAACTATTTGGGAAATATTAAAAGGTCAATTAACTACCACTTTAATGGGTACGGCTATTGATTTTGAAAACCATGCAGCGATAGTACAAATGGCGCCACAAATTGCTGGAAGGGTATTATTTAATGGTGTTCCAACGGGTGTGGAAGTTTGTGCGAGTATGGTTCATAGTGGCCCTTTCCCTGCTTGTACCGATAGCAGATTTACCGCAGTAGGTATTAATGCAGTAAAGCGTTGGGTTCGTCCGGTGTGTTTCCAAAATTGTCCTTCAAACCTTTTGCCAATTGCATTGAAAGATGAAAATCCATTACAAATTTTAAGATTGGTAGATGGTGAATGGAAAAGATAATTGTATCAACTTGCAATTTTAAATCATGAGTAACGCACCAATTTCTGTTGAAATTATAGACCCATTAAATAAAGCGGGTCATCATTTTTATTGTATTGATGCGCATACTTGCGGTAATCCAGTAAGAGTGGTAGCAAAAGGCGGCCCTGTTTTGGAAGGTGCCAATATGAGTGAAAAACGACAACATTTTTTAAAAGAATTCGACTGGATAAGAAAAGGTTTAATGTTTGAACCTCGTGGACACGACATGATGAGTGGCAGTATTTTATATCCACCTCACAATCCTTTAAATGATGTTGCCGTATTATTTATAGAAACAAGTGGTTGTTTACCAATGTGCGGACATGGCACTATTGGAACTATTACCATTGCTATAGAAGAGGGGCTTATTACACCAAAAATTCCAGGTATTGTTCGCATGGAAGCCCCTGCAGGCTTGGTGATGATTGAATACAAGCAAGTTGAAAATAAAGTTGTTTCTGTAAAACTTACCAATGTTCCGGCTTATTTAGCAGCTGAGAATATTACTGCTCATTGCAACGGATTAGGCGATTTGCAAATTGATGTAGCTTATGGTGGAAATTTTTATGCCATTGTTGATCCCCAAAAAAACTTTCCTGGATTAGAGCAATATTCAGCGAGTGAATTAATTACATTTTCAAGAGACCTACGCAAAGATATCAACCAAAAATATACTTTTGTGCATCCAGAGAATCCAACCATTAATGGCTGCTCTCATATTTTATGGACAGGCAAAGTGTTAGACGAAAAATCAACAGCTCGAAACGCTGTATTCTATGGCGATAAAGCAATTGATCGTTCTCCTTGTGGAACGGGCACATCGGCAAGAATGGCGCAATGGTACACAAAGGGAAAATTAAAAGCTGGCGAACTATTTGTTCACGAAAGCATTATTGGATCTGTATTTATTGGTAGAATTGAAGAAGAAACAACCGTAGATGGAAAGCCATCTATCAGACCAAGTGTTGAAGGATGGGCAAAAATTTATGGACACAACCATATAACCATTGATCCATTAGATGATCCATATGCTTATGGTTTTCAAGTGATTTAATATTTTAGGTATTATAAATCTTAAGTATGAAAGTAGTAATTATAGGAGGTGGAATTATAGGATTGTGTAGTGCGTATTATTTACAAGAGTCAGGTTATGAAGTAACGGTAATTGACCAAAGTAATTTGCTTGATAATTGTTCTTATGGAAATGCAGGATATGTATGTCCTAGTCATTTTATTCCATTGGCAACCCCTGGTATTGTAAAGCAAGGATTAAAATGGATGCTCAATTCTAAAAGCCCATTTTATGTACAACCTAGGCTAAACATGAGTTTGATTGATTGGGGATTAAAATTTATTAAATCTGCAACAGCCGAAAAAGTAGAACGTGCAGCAATTCCATTACGCGATATTGCTATTTATAGTCAGTCATTGTATGAAGCATTAACAAAATTACCCCAGTTTAATTTTGCTTATGAACACAAAGGATTATTAGAAATATTTCAAACACCAACAGGTGCAGAACACGCACAACATACAGTAAAAAAAGCACACCAAATTGGTTTAAATGATACAGCTTTATTATCATTCGAAGAATTACAAGCACTTGAACCACAAACAACAATAAATGCATTAGGTGCAATCCATTTTAAATGTGATGCACATTTGTATCCCAACAAATTAATGGAGCAATTATTAGCACATTTAAAAAATGTTGGTGTAAAATTTCATACCAATGAAACGGTAATTGGTTTTGAACATACTGAATCAGCTATTACAAAAGTAAAAACTAACAAATCTGTTATTGATACCGATACGGTTGTCATTGCCGCAGGTTCATGGTCTAGAGAGCTAGCAGCTACTATGGATATTAAAATACCATTAATGCCGGGAAGAGGCTATTCAGTTACGCTCGAGGATTCTCCACACAAGATCAACTATCCATCTGTATTAATTGAAGGAAGGGTTGCTTTAACGCCAATGTCATTCAACAGTTTCGGCGGCTGGAAAAAGAGCCTGTTTGGCGACCACCATGCCTACGGGCCGGAAGGCGTGCGCTTT
>JAPLEL010000156.1 GCA_026391415.1 Bacteroidota bacterium | reverse complement strand
GCCAAGACAATTTTGCCCGCAACAAACAGTTATTGAGCCCATCACGGTTTATGGGATTAGTAAATATGCCGGAGAGTTTTGGTGTAATTATTACCACCAACGTTTTGGGGTTGATGTAAGAAGCATTCGTTATCCAGGTTTGATTAGTTATAAATCGGCACCTGGTGGCGGAACAACAGATTATGCAGTTGAAATATATCACGAAGCACTAGCCGAAAAAAAGTACACTTGTTTTTTAAAAGAAGATACTTACTTACCCATGATGTATATGCCCGATGCTATTCGAGACACTATGGAACTAATGCATGCACCTGCTAATAATATTAAGGTAAGAACCTCTTATAATATTTCTGGAATGAGCTTTTCTCCAACAGAAATTGCTGCATCTATTCAAAAACATATCCCAGATTTTCAATTGAGTTGTGTGCCCGATTATAGACAAGCCATTGCAGATAGTTGGCCGCAAAGTATTGATGATAGTGTTGCTAGTACTGATTGGAGTTGGAAACCTGCTTTTGATTTAAATAAAATGACCGCAGATATGTTAGAGAATTTGTCGAAAAAATAATGCAGTTATTTTCCAGTTAAATCTACTACTGATTTGTTTTCTAAAACTTGAAGCATATTGTCTCTTACTTCAATCATTACCCTGTTTAAGCCGCAATGTTTTTCGTCGCAGTCTTTGCATTTTTCATAGAAATTTAAACTTACACAAGGTAATAGTGCAATAGGCCCTTCTATTAATCGCATAATGGTAGAAAGGGGTATTTTATTGGGTGCTAGTTTTAAAAAATATCCGCCACCTTTTCCTTTTTTGCTTTCAAGAAGCCCTGCTTTTCGTAGTTCTAGTAAAATATTTTCTAGAAATTTTAGTGGGATTTTTTTCTTTTTAGAAATTTCTGCAATCAGTACAGGAACGCCATTTTCTTGTTCTGCCAAATAGGTTAAAGCTTTAAATGCGTATTGTGTTTTTTTTGATAACATAGCAGATGGCCAAGAAGCCGTTAATTTTTGTAATATTATAAAGAATTTCACTTCCTTTATACAAACTAAAAATATGTACAAATATTCAAAATTCCTTATTCCTATTGTGCTAATTGTAATGGTAAGCCTAAATAGTTTGGCTCAGTTTAAATTGCCTCATGCACAAATTTTTGCCAATATTAATTATGCAACCCCATCTAGTAGTACTTTTAAGGATGCCAATAATGGAGGAATTGGTGCAGAAGCCGGTGCTGGTGTAGGCTTGGGCTCAACCATGCTTTTAGCAACTGCTGGTTACCAAACCTTTGGTAATACATTAAATAACCTAGCAGGAAATTTGCATGTAACCTCTGTGAAAGGGGGGATACGTCATTATTTTTTACTCGGTAGAATTTTTGTAATGGGTAATATAGGAACGGCTATTCAGAGTTATTCAAAATCAGCCATTAGTGGCAATAATTTATTGACTGAATTTGGTGCTGGGTTTCGCTTATTTGGCTTGGAAATTCAAGCCACACAAACTAATTGGAAACAGCCCATTGATGTAGCTGCCTCTAATGCCTATAATATTAAGTTTGGATATTCCTTTAAGCTGTAATTATAATCCTAGTACTTCTTTCATACTAAAGATGCCTTGCTTGCCATGAATAAATTCAGCGGCTAGCACTGCGCCTCCTGCAAATCCTACCCTATTGTGTGCGGTGTGTATGATT
>JAPLEL010000229.1 GCA_026391415.1 Bacteroidota bacterium | reverse complement strand
AAGGTCCGGCAAAACCTGGATTAGGTGCATTACCTGCCAATCCATAAGTGAATCTAAAATTCAAATTATTAATTTGATCCACTTTAAAGAATGATTCTCTCGACAAATTCCAAGCACCACCTAAACTCCAAATAGGCTTGTATTGTAAGCTCTTATTGGTTCCAAAAAGATTTGATTGATCGAAACGAATACTTCCGTTCAATGTGTATTTTCTATCGAAAGTATAGGCAGCATTACTATATCCTGAAACAAAACGTCTTTCGGTTTCTAAATAAGTAACCGGCTTTGATGTCATTAAATTATTAGTAGTTCTACCAGTTAAATAATTGACAGGATTAGTAACGCCTAAGATTGATAATGAATCTTCGTTATATAAAGAATAAGTTAAGGTTTGATAATCATATCCTCTTCTGTAGGTTTGAACAGACTTGTACAATTCATTACGAATTTCTGTACCCGCAATTACATTTAGTTGGTGCTTTTGATTAAACACCCTGTCGTAATTCAATTGATTGCGCAATGTCCAACTGGTTGTGGTATTGTTTTGTGTTGAATAATGCCCACCTTTTGAAGGCAAATAATAAGTAGGATTTGATCCTGCTACAGCAGCGGCTTTTGTAAAGAAAACCAACTCATCTCTTACTTTATAAGAATCTTGGTTATAGTATTCGTAGTTCTCTAAAGATCCGCGTTGGTATTGTGCTCTGCCTTCGTAAGTAAGTCCTTTAAACAATTTAACTGTTAAGCCTGCATTGATTCTTGACGTCATATTTATTTGATCATTCAAGGTTTTACCTGGCTCATTAAGCGGAACATAATCTAGGTTTATTTTACTGGCAGTCTCTGAAGTTCCTCTAAATTCTTCCAATCTTTTTAAGTAGGCTTGAGACAATGGATTGCCTGAATTATCTGCAAACATGGCATAAGGCAAGTAGTTATTATTGCCGTAAGGAAGACCAGTTAATAAAAACTTAGATGTTTTTTCGTAGGATACATTTGTTAAAAGGTCTAATTTAACACTAGGTGAAAAATTAAAGTTTTGACGCAAATTCATTTGATAGCGATTAAGATTTGTTTTGGTATCGCTTTGATCTAATGTATATGCTAATGATCCATAATAAGTATGAAAACTACTTCCACCTTCAAAAGTTAAACTATGATTCGATAGTAAAGAAGGTTGGGTTAAATATTGATTTATCTGATCTCTATTATTATATTGAGCCAATGAATCAAACTTAGCATTTGCAGTTGCTTGGGTAATTAATCCTCTAGCTAAATCGTACTGTATTCTTTCGTGTGGCGGAATAATTGGTGTTGCGCCAACACTATTAATAGCATTTGCCCAAGGATAATCTGTATTAGAAAATACTTTTTTACTAGTTGTTAAAAAATCACTAGTATTCATCATTTTATAATAATCCAAATCTGGAGCTCCTCTAAATGAAACAAAGCCATTGTACTTTACACGTACTTTTTGAGCTGTAGCTGTATTTTTTCCTTTTTTGGTTGTAATAACTATCACTCCATTTGCAGCAGCAGCCCCCCAAATTGAACCTGCAGTAGCATCGCGCAAAACACTGATTGATTCAACATCATCCGGATTAATTAATGTTTTTACTGCATTATAATCTGCCATTGGAACTCCATCAACCACAATCAATGGAGACCTTGCAGCTTGAATAGAACTCAATCCTCTAATTAAGAATTTTTCATTACCTGTACCGTAGTTCACAGCCACACCAGGAATAATTCCTTCAATTCTGTCTACCACATTCATACTATTTGACTTATTTTTAAAGTCATCTGAAGTAATCGTAGAGAATGAGCCTGCAGTTCTTTCTTTGGCCAATCTTTGGTATCCTGTATTAACAATTTCAACTGCTTTTAAACTCACCGTTTCTGGGGTTAGTACAATGCGTAATTGTGCAGCTGTTTCAACTTTACGTTGGGTTGTTTTAAATCCAATAGAAGAAATTAAAATAGTTTGTCCTGGATTTAATTCAATTTTAAAATTCCCTTCAATATCTGTTACCGTTGCTTTTTTGGTTTCTTTTACAACAATAGTCACCCCTTCTAAAGGATTGCCTGATGTATCTGTAACTTTTCCTTGAACCATCAGCGCCTGTTGTATTTCAACTAAAGAACTATTTTCTGTAATGGTTGTTTTTTCTTTCAATACAATCGTATTTTCAATGATTGAAAAAGTGATTGGAAGATTTTTAAAACAAATGGCTAAAGCATCTTTCAAAGGCATGTCTTTAACATTAATATTCACTTTACCAGCTTTATTAAGTAGTTCATCTTTAAAGAAAAACTGACGGCCTGTTTGGCGATTAATGTCATTAAACACTTTTTGAAGGCTTACATTTTCCATTGAAATGGTTACATTCTGAGAAAACGATTTTGCACTAACTTGTAAAAAAGCTAGAAACAAACAAATGGCCATAAACTTAAAGACCAAAAAGTTTTGGCTGTTTTTTTGCCTTTTAAATTTAAAGGCTCGAATAAAGCATACATTCATAATATTGGATTTTGGATGAACTATAAAAACTATTTTTATTATTTAATACACGCTAATTTTTTTTCCGTCAATTTTAAACCGCACTCCACCTTCTTCCATTATTTTTAATACTTCCATTAAATGGCTATTTCTACTCACAATACCAGAAAAAGTTTCTTGACTAACTGGTCCATTGTATATCACTTCTATTTCGTACCATCTACCAATTTGTTTCATAATATTTTCAACATTCATTTGCTTAAAAATGAATTGACCATTTTTCCAAGCAACCACTTCATCTAAATCCACTTGATTTAAAACTAACAATTGGCCTGATGGAAATAGTTGTGCTTGTTGACCAGGATTTAAAAAATCAGTTTTGCTACCAAAAGCAACTTTTACTTTTCCCTGAACCAATGTGGTTTTTGTAATACGTTCGTCTGAATAAGCATTGATATTAAATGCTGTTCCTATTGCATCTACCCTACCGATTCCTGGTAGTACTACTTTAAATGGTTTTGATGCATCATGCGCTACTTCAAAATAACCCTCGCCAGTTAATTCAACTATTCTTTCATCGCCAGAAAAAGTTGTTGGATATTTGATAGACGATGCTGCGTTCAACCAAACCTTAGTTCGATCGTCTAATAATAATTTATACTGACCACCCCTAGGTGTAGTGATAGTGTTGTAAATAATTTGATTATCCTGACCAAGTGATTGATAGGTGATCTCACCATTTTGAATGACCAATTTTACATTCTGCTGGGTTGCTTGAAATCCGTTTACAGAATCATTTAATATAATAATGGTACCATCTGCTAATTTAAGTGTGGCTTTATTGCCACCTGGAGCAATGTCAATTACAGGATGTTTACTGATTTTTGAAATTGGATGGCTATTATTTCTGTTCAACCAAAATTGAAAAACACCCAAGCATGCAATAAGCAAAATAGCAGCAGCACTTAACCATTTACGGTAATTAATGCCACCTATTGTTGCGGGTTTGTTTTGTATATCAATTTTTTGCCAATCTGCTTGTGCATCAAACTTAGCAAGAATAGCCAATTCTGATGCTAGTGTTGCCTCGTTGGTCAAATCATTATATAATGCTTGATTTGCTGCTGATTCGGTTAACCATTCATTAAGCGAAAGCCTTTCTTGGTCGGTTAAATCGTTTTGTAAACTCTTTACAATCAGCTCAGCCTTCGAATACAGCGGTTCAAATTGATTCATAATAATGACAAGATTGGTTGTTAATACACTTTAACTTGAAAAATGGGTGAAAACGTTATGAAATATTTATTTCAGCCCAATAAGATTATAAAAGAATAGTAGCAATTAAGCCTTGTTTATAAATTTCAAACGTAATAATTGAAGCGCTCTTTGTTTTTGCGTTTTAACTGTATTAATAGAAATACCCAATTCAAGGGCAATTTGTTCATTTTTAAATCCTTCAAAAAAAGCCAGTTTTAGAACTGTTCTACAGCCTTCTGGCAAGGCTTCAATTGCTTGTTTAATTAACACAAGTGCTTCGGCCTTAATGATATGCGGTAACCCTTCTTCATGGGCTAATGCAGTTTCCACTTGATGCTCAGCAAACTTCTTTTCAACCAAATTGTGCCTTAGAAAATTCAAACAAGCATTTTTAACAGCTAAGTATAGAAAGTTCTTTGTAGCTAGTTCCGAACTAAATTCAGCAGGTTTACTATGATATTTCAAGAAAACATCTTGTACTATGTCTTTTGAACTTTCTTGATTGTTGATGATTTTATAGGCATAATAGCACAACCTTGAATAATAGGTATTAAACAAATATTCAATGTTTAAATTTGTATTAGTGTGGTTAATTTCAGAAAACAGATTGGCTGTATTTATCTAATGAAGGTAGAATAAATACTGCGTTTATTAAGGCGTAAGCACTGTAAACATCCATTTTACTTGATTCTTCCAATCTTTAGGTACAAAACTACCAATTTGTAAAAACTTGATCTTAATTTTAATTAATTCTCCTTGTAGTAAAATTTTAGCCAAGATTGAAATAATTACCTGTAATTTGAGCCGACTTATTTTGCAACAAACCCGCTACACACAAAACTGTAATTGTATATGGAACAGTATGGAAAGATCTTGCTAATTGTAATGCCTATTTTCTTTAGTTTAATTCTACTAGAAAAATGGTTTGGCTGGTACAAAGCAAAAGAGCAAATACTTCAAATGGATATGATTAGTAGCCTAAGTTCAGCGATGAGTATGGTTACTAAAAATGTGTTAGGATTGAGTATTACCATTATTAGTTATGGTTGGATAGAAAATAAAATTGCCCTTACACATATACATTTAACTTGGTTAACTTATGTAATTGCTTTTGTTGTATTGGATTTTTCGCATTATTGGATTCATCGGATTGAACACAAAATTAATTTTTTCTGGAACAGTCATATTGTACACCATAGCAGCGAAGAATTTAATTTGGCTTGTGCTGTTCGACAACCCATTTCATCCTTTATAAAAATATTTTCATTTTTCATGATTCCTGCAGCATTATTAGGAATCTCTCCAATAGTAATTGCTACCATTACACCCATTCATTTTTTTGCGCAATTCTGGTACCATACAAGGTTTATTAACCGCATGGGATTTTTAGAATACATTATTGTTACCCCATCGCATCATCGCGTGCACCATGCTTTTAACGAGGAATACCTCGATAAAAATATGGGGCAGATTTTTATTATATGGGATAGATTTTTTGGCACTTTTCAAGAAGAACTACCTCAGGTAACTCCTATCTACGGTATTACTAGACCCATGCGAACATGGAATCCTTTTAAAATTAATTTCATTCATATGTGGTTGTTAATTACAGATGCTTGGCGTGCAAATAGCATTAAAGACAAACTACGTATTTGGTTTATGCCAACAGGTTGGAGGCCAGCAGATCTAGTAGAAAAATATCCTGTTTATAAAATTGACGACATTCATAATTTTGATAAATATGATACAAAAAACACAACCCTAAAGTCAATTTTAACTTGGATACAACTAATGATGCTTTTTGCATTTGTAAGTTATTTTTTAGGACACTTAGCAACAATTGGTAGCCCTAACATATTTATTTATGGTGGATTTGTTTTTGTTTATATCTATGCACTAACTGATTTCATGGATGGCAATAAATCTTCTTTAATATGGGAATTTTTAAAAGCAGTAATCGGTATTGCAATTCTAGTTTATTTAGGAGATTGGTTTGGAACTTCCATTGCTCATCCTCAATTGAGCTACTTATTATTGGCCTATTTTACAGCATCTGTTATTGCAACAGGTTGGTTATTGTATAAAAGAGAGCCCGAACTAATAATAAACTAACTAATTATCCAATTTAATTCTCTCTAAAGAAGAATACTTGCAATTAATAGTTAATTTGCTGTGCAAGCGCACGCCATTGTCTATTATGATTGAATTCATTGCCCACTTACATCCTGTTATTGTGCATTTGCCTATTGGCATTTTGTTGTTTGGTGCAATTTTATTGGCATACCAGCATTTTAGTTCAACTGATTTGAATGCCGCTATTTCAATGTCTTTTTTACTGGGTAGCATTAGTGCTATAGCAGCCTGTGTTGCAGGATGGTTATTATCGTTATCTGGCGAATATGATGCTGCATTAATATTAAAACACCAATGGACAGGAATTGCAACCGCCATTTTGGGATGCCTTGTTTATATTTTAAAACAATACCGTAAACTGCTAATAATTCTACTCATTGTTTTAATCACCATTACCGGACATTTTGGAGCCACTATCACACACGGCGAAAACTATTTATTTAACACTAGTAAAAAAACAAGTTTAAATAAACAGGATACTATTAAAAATCAACCAAAAGAAATTACTAGTATTGTTTCTAATGGAAAGGACTCTTTTAAAATAGTAAAGTATAATATTTATGAAAATGAAATTGCCCCAATATTAAAAACAAGGTGTTACGCTTGTCATTCTGCCGAAAAACAAAAAAACTTATTGCGATTAGACACTGAAGCATTCATAAAAAAAGGCGGAAAATCTGGGCTTATTTTATTAGCAGGTAGTATTTTAAAAAGTCCATTATATACTAATTTAGTCTTGCCAATTGAAGATGATAAACATATGCCGCCAAAGGGCAAACACCAACTAAGCAATAATGAAATAAATACCATTCAACAATGGATATTATTGGGGGCTTCTTTCAAAGACCAAATTGACACGATTTCTAATAACAAAAAACAATCTGCACCGCATATAGATTCTGTGTTGAATAAAAAAGAAACAGTAATCAGTAATACAACTGTTAATAATAAAGTTTCAGTTGAAGTTATTACTACAAACTTTCCTCCTGTTATTAGCAGTTCAATTATAGAATCTTATAAAAATAAAAATATTATTTTGTCAAATTTGGCAGAAGGCTCCCCTTTTGTAATGGCTAATTTTGTGAATGTAATTCCATTTGAAAATAGCAGCTTATTGGATTTACAAAAAATAGAAAAGCAATTAGTTGTATTAAAGTTGAGCAACTTGCCAATAAAAGATGCCGATATTAAAATAATAGCAAGCCTATCTAATATTAAACGATTGAATTTAGAGAATACAGCTATTACCAATGACTGCCTACCCTATTTAAAAGAATTATCTGCACTAGAACAATTGAACCTTTACGGAACCGATATTACTGACGAAGGATTAAAACAATTGGCTTCCTTTAAAAATTTATCTGTAATTTATTTATGGAAAACTAAGGTAACTGCAAATGGAATTGAACAGTTTAAAAAAGAAAGGCCCAATATAACCATTGAAATGGGTGATTTTAAATTTCAAAAGAAATGAAAAAATATTATTTATTTATAGGATTCGTTTTGCTAATATTAGCATTTACAACTATTCCAAAATTGCCAGAAGACGTAATCAAGGAGTACCTTAAACTACCTGCTACTATTGATTATAATGAACACGTAAAACCTATTTTATCGGATAAATGTTTTTCTTGTCATGGCCCCGATAAAGCAAAACAAAAAGCAGGCTTAAGATTAGACCTTGTGGCATCTGCCTATGGACCTTTACCAGAAAGCCCGGGTAAGGTGGCTATTTTTCCTGGCAATTTAAATAAGAGTGAATTATTTCGCCGCATCATTTCTACAGATCCTAGTTATTTAATGCCCTTGCCTAAATCTCATTTAAGTTTAAGTGCCAAAGAAAAAGCAATACTCATTAAATGGATTGAAAATGGCGAAAAGGCAATACCAATTATAAATAATTTTCAAGTAAATAATCCTATTGATAATTTTATTTTTAATCGTTTACAATTAGAGGATTTAAAACCAAGCGCAACTGCATCAAAAGAAATCTTATTAAGGCGCTTATCATTAGACTTAACAGGATTGCCTCCCTCTCTACAAGAAATAAATACATTTTTAAATGATACAAGTCTAAATGCATACGAGAAACAAGTAGACAGATTGTTACGTTCACCTCACTATGGCGAAAAAATGGCCACACAATGGCTAGACTTAGCTCGATTTGCAGACTCGTATGGATATACTGTTGACAGAACAAGAGATATGTCGGTATACAGAGACTGGGTTATTCGTTCGTTTAATGAAAACATGTCTTACAAAAATTTTGTGCATTATCAATTAGCCGGAGATTTAATGCCCAATCCTACTAAAGACATGATTATTGCCACCGCCTTTAATAGAAACCATCCGCAAAATATGGAAGGCGGCATTATAGAAGAAGAATTTCAAACTGAATATGTAATGGATAGGGCTAATACATTTGGCGAAGCATTTTTATCTATTTCGGTAGGATGTGCAAGATGTCATGACCATAAATTCGATCCAGTATCTCAAGAAAATTATTACCAATTAAATAGTTTTTTTAATAATGTTAGAGAAGCAGGTCAAATATCATGGAATGACGATATGCCTACACCCACTTTAATGCTACCTAACCAAAATCAAGAAAAAACAATTGCCTATATAAAAACCTTAATCAAGGAAAAAGAAAAAGATTTACAAGACGCTTATAAAAATTCATTAACAGGTTTTAATGATTGGATACAACAAGAAAAATATACGTCCATTTCAAGCAAAAGCATACCCAACAACAATTTACAAGGCTATTATACATTTGAAGATTCCTTGAAAAATCTAGTTAACAATAGTAAATCTGCCCATTTTAAACGCGACGGAAACTCTAATAGTGAACCTATTGTTTTTGAAAAAAATGCGTCTGGCCAGTGTTTGGTTTTAAATGGAGATGCTTATTTAGATTTAAAAGAAGTAGGCATATTTAGAAAATCAGATCCTTTTAGTATTGGGGTTTGGGTGAATATTCCTAAAGAATTAAAAGAGGGCGTTATTTTTCATAAAAGCAATGCAGAAAGATTGTACAATTTTAAAGGATACAATGTTTATTTAAAAAATAATAAGTTAGAAATAACAATGGCTCATACGGCGCCATCTAATGCCATTACAAAAATTGCAACAACAGAAGTGCCACGCAATAAATGGATACAACTCACCCTTACCTATGATGGATCTGCCACTGCTAATGGTTTTAATTTATATATCGATGGAAGCCCATTAGTAATGGAAACTGTTATTGATCAACTCTATAAAGACATCTTGTTTTTTTCAAAAGACGAACCTGCTTTACAGTTTGGTGGTTGGAACAGGGGCTTAGGATTTAAAGCTGGTAAGATTGACGACATAGTAGTATACAATAGAGCGTTAACGAATTTTGAAATAAAAGTATAGGCTAAAAAAACGAATTAGAATCTGATTACACAGAAAACAAAAAATCAATTAAGCACAGAAGATATTGAAATTTTAAAAGACTATTATGCTGCCGTAATTGATACAAATATAATTACTGCCAAACAGGCACTACAATTACAACGAAAAATATTTTCAGATTCCACAGAGCGTATTAAAGAATTAATGGTTATGCAAGAAATGCCAAAGCCAAAGAAAACTTTTATATTAACTCGAGGACAATATGATGCACCAAGTAAAGAAGTGTTTCCAAATACACCTGAAAAAATATTACCCTTCCCTAGTAATTATCCAAAAAATAGATACGGCCTTGCGCAATGGCTTACCGACAATCGCAATCCATTAACAGCAAGAGTAGTAGTAAATCATTTGTGGCAAAATTTCTTTGGGATGGGATTGGTTAAAACTGCCGAGGATTTTGGCAACCAAGGAGAAATGCCTAGTCATTTAGATTTATTGGATTGGTTAGCCATTGAAATGAGCGCATCTGATTGGAACGTAAAAAAAATAAATAAATTAATTGTCATGTCGGCCACTTACCAACAAGATTCAAGGGCAAGTGCTACATTAAAAGAAAAAGATCCTGAAAACAAATTGCTCGCTAGAGGACCCGCCACAAGACTAAGTGCTGAAATGATGCGTGACAACGCCTTAATAGCAAGCGGCTTGCTAAATAAAGCCATTGGCGGAAAGAGTATCTATCCTTATCAACCAGAAGGCCTTTGGGATATCAATGGCACCAAATACATGCAAGACACTACCAATCAAATTTACCGACGTAGTTTATACATTGTATTAAAAAGAACAGTACCAAATCCTACACTCGCCAATTTCGATGGGCCTTCTAGAGCTTCTTGTGTAGTAAGAAGACAATCTACCAATACCCCATTACAAGCATTGGTTACTTTAAATGACCCTACTTTTATTGAAGCAGCAAAAGTAATAGGCGAAGCAATGAGCCAACAGAAAGATACCGCCACTGCTATTAAAAATGCCTACAGACAACTTACGGGGCTAACACCAAATGCAAAAGAAATAGCACTGTTAACCAACTTGCAAATAAATGAATACAATAAGTTCAAAGCCAACCCTACTAAAACAAAAGGTTGGTTGAATACGGGTCTATATAAAATTAATACATCATTAGATGCCTGTTGGGTAGCTGCAAATACAGTAGTAGCAAGTACTATTTTAAATTCAGATGCAAGCATTACTAAAAGATAAGTTTATGTTAGAGGATAAAAATTTTAAAATGCATCTACAAGAATTAGATGCTTTAAATAAAAAAATAGAGCGTCGGAAATTTTTAAAAAGCACGGCTGGTGGTTTAGGTGCTATGGCATTAGGATCTTTATTAAGTAGTAGCATATCAACCAAATCATTTGAAGAACAAATTTTAGATGCATTACCAACCATAGCACCCAAAGCAAAACGTGTGGTGTATTTATTTATGAGTGGTGGCCCTTCTCAATTCGAAACATTTGATTATAAACCAGGCTTAATTAACATGCAAGGTCAAAGCCTTCCAGACTCTGTACGAAACGGTCAACGCTTAACAGGCATGAGCGCCAATCAAGCGCAATTACCTATTGCATCTTCTTTTACCAATTTTAAACAATACGGAAAATCAAATACATGGGTTAGTGATTTACTCCCCTATACTGCACAAGTGGTGGATGAGTTATGTATTATTAAATCGATGTTTACAGAACAAATTAACCACGATCCTGCACTAACTTTTTTTCAAACTGGTCATCAATTGCCAGGCAGACCTTCCATAGGTTCTTGGCTCAGTTATGGATTAGGATCAGAAAATAAAAACTTACCCGCTTTCATTGTATTGGTTTCAAAAAATGCAGCCAGAGACCAACCATTGTATGCTAGATTATGGGGCAATGGATTTTTACCCTCTCAACACCAAGGTGTACAATTTAGATCGGGTAATGACCCTGTTTTATTTTTAAATAATCCAGAAGGTTATGATGGAAAAGACAGAAAAGAAATGTTAGATTATTTATCTCAATTAAATAATTTACAAAATGATGTATGGGGTGATCCAGAAGTAAATGCGCGTATGTCTCAATATGAACTAGCATTTAGAATGCAAACCTCGGTACCAGATGTTATGGATACTTCAAAAGAATCGGATGAAGTTTTTGAATTGTACGGACCTGATAGTAGAGAGAAAGGAACTTTTGCAGCGAATTGTATTTTGGCTCGAAAATTATTAGAAAAAGATGTTCGCTTTGTACAATTATATCACCAAGGTTGGGACCATCATGGCTCTTTGCCATCAGGAATGAAACAACAATGTAAACAAACCGATCAAGCATCCGCCGCATTAATCATGGATCATGCTCGAAGACACATTGGTAATATGGGGTGGAGAATTTGGACGAACTGTTTATTCGCAAGGTAAATTAGAAAAAGATAATTATGGAAGAGACCATCATCCGCGTTGTTTTACTATGTGGATGGCAGGAGCAGGTGTTAAGCCTGGCACTACATACGGACAAACTGACGACTTTAGTTATAATATAGTAAAGAACCCTGTACACGTGCATGATTTTCAAGCAACCTTATTGCATATCATGGGTATTAATCACGAACAACTCATTTATAAATACCAAGGCCGACGATTTAGACTAACTGATGTAACTGGTAATGTGATTAATGATATATTGGCTTAAATAAATAATTAAAAATTCTTAAACAATTTCACCAACTTATTACTTATTAATTCGTATCCTTTATCTGAAGGATGTAATCCATCGTAAGTAATATTAGATGCTTCAACAGGATAAGGATATTCATCTGTTGCAGGATTAAACGGACGATCAATAAATTTTGGATAGGGATAATTAATATAATTACCAGTTGCTGAATCTTTTAATCGTTTAAAGTTTACCAAGTGTTGGTGATCCATTCCCTTGGCATGGTATAAATCCACTACAGCAGATTTTTCATAATTGGCAATTGAAACGATTGCATCTGCAAATTTTTCAAGTTCTTGACCATTCTTTACTCTGTAAGATCCGGTTGCATTGTTTTTAAAATTACTGATATACACAAAATCAACTCGCTGCATTGGGGTGATGAAAATAATTTTTGCGTTTGCATTCAAACTATGCAATTTATTTACAATGGTTCTAAATGCACCATTTACGGTTGCATTACCCGTATTCTTTTCATAATCACTAAAACTGCCAAGTGGCTTACCTCCCCACCAATCATTGGTTCCTAAAAATATGGTATACACATCTGCTTTAGTAATTCCTAACTTGTCAATTTCTGTAGCTATTCTAATAGCAGTCCAACCATTATGACCTTGGTTTATGTAATGAATATTTGGTAATTGCTCCACTACCCTTGTCATATAACCTTTGGTAATGCGATTACCTGTTTCGTTTTGGTGCTCATTCAAATAGGTAATAGAATCTCCAATGGCAACCCATGAAATTTCTTTGGGTGTAAAAGAAAACTGAATGGCAATAAGCAGTAATAGTAAAAATATTTTTTTCATTTTATAGTATTATAAGTGAAATTAAATTCTCGAAACAAAAGCTTGTTATCAATTACATTTAATGGTGCAATCTCTAACAATTTACAACCTAAAAAATATTTTCTTCCGATATAAAAAATAACAAATCCCCCATTCAATAGCAAAAACAACCAAGCAGGAAATAATTGATATAGCAGGTAAAATAAGCGTTGTAAAACTAAGCAAGCCGCCCACTAACAAACTGATATAATGATTTAACCAACCACCAAGTAGCTCAAAAAATAAATAAATAAAAATTGAATTCAATCCTATCACATCAAAAAATAAAACAGATTTATGCTGTTTGATATCTACAAAATAATAGCAAGCTGCAAATGCTAATAAGCACCAGCCCAATGATACCAAGGTAAAGGAACTTGTAGCAATCCGTTTAATGATTGGATTTATTTCAAGTAAATCCAACACATACCCTACTAGCAATAACGAAATCGCCCAAATTAAAATTGTTTTTATTTTATGATTAGCATTCGATAATAATAGTTTCCCTAATAAAGCACCCGCTATTGTGTGAACAGAAGTTGGTATACAATTAATAGCAACCCATCCGCCCCTACTCGTTTTATGCATCAATAAAGTATCAATATAATTTCCAAAATTATGGTGATTAGTAAACCCTTGGTCGAAGCCAGGAATACTACTGAAACGAAATAATAAATCGGTAATAATTAATAATACTACACAGAATATTATTTGGTATTTAATGGGCCATTGAACAATAAAATAAGCCACTAACAATGTAACAGATAATTGCGTTAACACGTCCCATAATTCAAATCTTAAACCAGTTTCGCGCACTGCATACAAAAGCACTCCCCAAAAAAACAACCAGCCAGATCTTTTGAATATTTTTTTTGTAATCGTTAATTGACTAACTCCTTTTTCTTTTAGCTTGTTTACAGAAAAAACCATAGCAGTTCCTGCAATAAACATAAATCCTGGTTGTATTAAATCCCAAAAGCGCAAGCCATTCCAAGGATGGTGTTTAAATTGTATGAAAAAAGATTCTAAAAAACCGCCTTTAGAATTTAGATACAATACATTAAACAAACCAGTACTTTCAATAGTTAAAAGCACCATAATAAAACCGCGCATAAAATCTAGCGATAATAGTCGTTTATTTAAATCTTCGGAACTTAATTGAGTAGGCATATATTTTTATTTTGGCAAGAACATATTTACTTTTCGGTGCATGGTATAAAATTGAATATTTTTTCCATCAATAACTACAATACCACTTGATTGATTGTTTTCTATAATAGGATTGTTGGCGTATTTTTTCCAATGAATTAAATCGGCAGATACTGCAATATTCGTTGACCATTCGTGCCAGTCTTTAAATGCAGTTGCATGATAATAGCCATAATAAAGTCCTTCATATTTAATTACTTGATTCATTGCAATACCATACTGGTCGTATGTTTCAGGCCCCATGGTAATGATTGGTTCATCTTGCAAATTGGTCCAAGCTGTATGGTCTGTTGATGTAGCAAGCCAAATACCTTTATCGTCTCTTTCATAAAATAAATACCAAATACCTTTTTCAATAAAAACAGTGGGTGTACCAAAAGCCCCTTTTGCAATGGGGCTGCCATTTTTTTGTCGGATATCTAGTGGACCTTTTTCATCCCAGTGAATTTTATCGGTTGATGTAAGTAAATGCGCCGTATCGCCTTGGCCTTCTGCAAACATATAATAAGTGTTAGCAGATTTTACTACATACATATCTTCTACCCAATCATTTTCATGAATGGTATTTTTAGAATAACGGTTCCAATTAATGCCGTCGTTAGAAGTTGCATAGCCTAAAAATCTTCTAGGATCTTTGTTAGAATTAGAATAACCCGTATACCATAAATGATAGGCATTTCCTTCTTTTAAAATATAACCCCTTTCACGAATTTGTTTATCCCAATCATCTTGGCCTGCTCCGGTAAAAACAGGATTGTTTTTATAGGGAACAAAATTGACTAATTCAGATGGAAAGTTTGTTAGACTTATATTTTTTTGACTAGGCTTGCATTGTATCGTTCCAATTACACAAATTAAAAGATAAATAATTGATTTTTTATTCATGTAATTAATAAGCGTCTCCAAATGAAAAAACTGGTTTCCGATACATCCATTGGCCACCTGTAAAATCAGGAAATTCAACTGTTTGATTTCCTAAAGTAATTGACTGTTCGCTTAATGGAGAAATAGCGCTCCATGTAGCGGCATCGTAAACATCTAATGGCGTTGGCTTTTGTTGTTTGATGGATTCAACAAAAGCTTGTAACACAAAAAAATCCATCCCACCATGCCCAGCATCGGCAGATTCTTTAGACCATCTTTTCCATAAAGGATGATCGTATTTATCTAACCATTGCGTTGCATCGTCCCAAGCATGGGGCTTTGCAGATTTGTCTTCTATATAAATACTGTTGTTTACATCCATCCATAAACCTTCTGTTCCTTGTACTCGAAATCCTAATGAATATGGTCGAGGTAAATTGGTATCGTGTTGTAATAATATCGTTTCTCCATTCACGCAGTTTATAGAAGTGGTAACAATATCTCCTAATTTAAAATTCAGTTTGGCGTTTGGATGACCTGCTCCTCCTTTCTTT
>JAPLEL010000265.1 GCA_026391415.1 Bacteroidota bacterium | reverse complement strand
AGTTCCATTATTTGCGGGGTAAATCGAAATTTTGTTTTTAATTTTTTTAACTCAAGGCCAGAGCGGTCTTTTGCTGATAGGGTGATGTTTGCTTTAATGGTGTCTTTTATAAAACTAATATTGGCTAAAACGCCATTTAATTTGCTTAGTCTAATATGATTTCCGTCAAATATTGGCATGGGCTTTTCTTGATTGGCTTCAACCCATAATTGACCGTCATTAATTTTAATTGATGAAACGAATGCAGTAATGTCTCCTGCATTAAAGTACATAGTGGTATCTTTTATTGCAGGATTGAAATGCTTTTTTAATGAATCTGGTCTTAACCCTTTTAATTCTACAATAGTTAAAAAAGGTTTTTCAATACTAATGTCATTGATGTTGAAAATACTTTTTGAAAAATTCATATTCTCTGCATCCATCAATAAACTACCTAGTTTGAGATGCATTTTTTCTCCTATCCAATAGTCATTTTTTTCGAATCGAATATTTTTAAGGTCTATTTTTTTTAGGTTGATGGCAATTCCTCCCGACTTATTTTTAGTGGAAGGGGCACTAAAATAATGCACTAAAAACTGGTGGTTCCAAACTGAATCTTTGCGTGTTAATTTAATTACTGCATCTTCTAGTCCAATATATTTTAAAACCGCGCTATCTTTTAAAAAGAACCAATCGGTAATTCGAACTTTAAATTGGCCTGCATACAAGAGGGTATCTTTTTGTTGGTCTCTTACCAAGGTCCCTTCTAAATTCATTCTGTTAAAGAGCGATAAACTTACATATTGAATTCGCACTTCAGTTCCTAGCGCTGTAGACAGTTTAGTGGTTGCATAATTAACCAATCTGTTTTGTACATACTCAGTTTGTAATGCCACAAACAATAGCAATATGATGGCAAATACGGTTAGAACTATACGATTTAATATCTTTAATAAACGCTTCAGACCTTATACTTTTGTTGTAAAATAGGTTATTATAGTAAGGATAGGCAAAATCAGTACCAAACTTTTAAAATCCTTAATAATTAATGGATTCATTAAAATCCAGCAACAGAATCATCACCCCTTTTATCTGCTGCAGTTTCTCTTTTGCCATTGCTTAATAAGCGAATGACTTCTGTTCTGCCAATAGTGCCACCTTCTTTTATGTTATAACCCATTGCTTGTAATTTCTTTATTACAGTGGGGTTGAAGTCTTTTTCAACCAATACTTCGTCTGGTAGCCATTGGTGGTGGAATTTGGGTTTATTAATGGCGTCACTAGCATTCATATTAAAGTCAATGATATTCACCAAGGCTTCAAACACCGCTGTTGGAATGGTGGTGCCGCCTGGTGTGCCAATTACTACATATGGTTTCTTATTTTTTAAAACTAGTGTGGGAGTCATAGAACTCAACATGCGCTTTCCTGGTACAATTGCATTTGCTTCTCCACCTACCGCGCCAAACATATTAGGGGTACCTGGTTTTACACTAAAATCATCCATCTCATTATTTAATAAAAAACCCGCACCGCCTACCACCACTTTGCTGCCATATCCGCCATTTAATGTGGTGGTAATACTGGCCATATTTCCTTCTGCATCAATAATACTAATATGCGTTGTTTCGTTGCTTTCATGAATAATACCTGCACTAATATTTTCGCTTACACTAGCTTTTTCTGGATTATAATCTTGCATTCTTTTGGCCAAATAGGCATCGCTGGTAAGTGTTTTAACAGCGGTAGATAAGACCTTTCTGATGGAGATCGACAAAAACCTCCTGCACGCGCCGTGCATAGGCTTCGTCCATGGTGAATCTCTCGCGACCCCAATCGCAGGAACAACCGAGCTTTTTGAGTTGGTTGATAATGATGCCGCCGCTACTAGGTGGCGCAAAACTTAAAATTTGATAACTGCGATAATTAAATGAAATGGGTTCGCGTATTTTAGCACTGTATTTTTTTAAATCCTCCAAACTAATAATGCCTTTACCTCTTTGCATTTCGGCTACTATTAATTGAGCGGTTTCTCCTTCGTAAAATCCTTTGGCACCGTTTGTTTGAATGCGTTTTAAAGTAGCTGCCAATGCTTTTTGCACTAAGGTATCGCCTACTTTCCATTTGGTTTCTTTTACAAATGCGGTGGGTTGGCTACTGTTTTTTATAAATGCTTCGCGTGCACTATTAAAGCCAGACGCTTGTTTTTCAGAAATGACAAACCCTTTTTCGGCTAAATCTATGGCAGGCTGAATTAATTGGCTAAAAGGCAATTTCGCATAAGGCATTGTAGCAAATAGTCCTGCAATAGTACCTGGGATTCCGGAAGCTAAATGACCCGATTGTGAGAGCGATAATTGGGCATTGCCATTTTTGTCTAAATACATGTCTTTACTAGCGGCGCTTGGGGCAGCTTCACGAAAGTCAATTCCAATAAGGGTTCCGTTTGTTTGATGGCCAATTAAAAATCCGCCCCCGCCAATATTTCCAGCACCTGGATACACTACTGCTAGTGCTAGCTGCGTAGCAATGGCTGCATCGTAGGCATTACCACCTTGTTCCATAATAGCAGCGCCAATTTTACTAGCAAGTGGATGTGCAGAACTTACTGCAGCCCGATTATAAATGGCATTCTTGGTAATTTCATATGAATAGGGCTCTACTTTTTTCCCGGCACCAACAATACTTGTTTGTGCAATCAATTGAAATGGTATTGTTTGGATCAAAACAAAAAAGAAAAATAGCTTAATTTTCATAATAGGAAATTAGTGATTTAGGTACAAAATTGCTTTAATTTTAAGCAAGGATTTGTAAAATTATCTAAACTAAAACAACAAACTGTTTTTTTGTGATAAGTAGTTCGCAATTTCATAAATCAGCTCCTTATCTTCGTAAGTACCATAATTAATCAAACGCATGAGAATTTTCAGTAGCATTCTTTCTGTTTTTATACTATTAATGGGTATGAATGTTGGTAATGTTCAAGCTCAGTTACCCGTAACCAACACAAGTGCTGATATTTATATGCAATTACAAAAGTTGCAAGTTTTGGGCAGTGTGCTATACATAGCAGCGCATCCCGACGACGAAAACAACGGATTTTTACCATTCCTTGCCAAAGAAAAATTATATCGTACAGGTTATTTGAGTTTAACAAGGGGGGACGGAGGTCAAAATCTAATAGGCAGCGAACAAGGTATTGAACTTGGGTTAATTCGTACACAAGAACTATTAGCGGCCAGAAGACAAGATGGAGCAGAGCAGTTTTTTAGTCGTGCATTTGAATTTGGGTTTAGTAAAAATGCAGCAGAAGCCCTGCGTATTTGGGATAAAGAAAAAATATTGAGCGATGTGGTTTGGGTAATTAGGCGCTACCAACCCGATGTAATTATTGCACGTTTTCCGCCCGATGCGCGTGCCGGTCATGGACACCATGCCGCATCTGCCATATTAGCCAACGAAGCCTATACTGCAGCAGCAGATCCTACTAAATTTCCAGAGCAATTAAAATATGGGGTGAGTATTTGGCAAGCAAAACGCATACTATGGAATACATTCAATTTTGGAGGAGCCAATACTACAAATAATGACCAATTTAAATTAGATGTGGGAGGCTATAACCCCATGCTAGGAAAGAGTTATGGCGAAATTGGGGGAGAAGCAAGAAGTATGCATAAGAGCCAAGGCGAGGGACGTCCTAGAAGAAGGGGTGCATCTTATGAATTTTTTGTTACAACAGGGGGCGATACACCCAAAACTAGTTTGATGGATGGAATTGATATTAGTTGGAGCAGAATTAAAGGCGCTGAAAATATTGCGCAAAAAATAAGTAATATCATCAAAGCATATCGATTAGACAAACCGGAGAATTCGGTTGATAGTTTGGTTGAATTATATAAAGCTATTCAGCACTTACCAATAAAAACAAATTGGGTAGACAAAAAAGCAGAAGAAATAAAGCAATTGATAATAGCTTGTAGTGGCTTATTTTTTGAAGCCAGTACCGATGATGAATATGCAGTTTTAGGCGGACGTATGAACATCAATTTTTTTGTGAACAAAAGAAAAGAAGCCAATATTCAATGGGAGTCGGTGTCGGTTAATAATACAGTGCAAAAAAGTTTTGATTCTGCCTTGCATGTTAATTTGACCGTCAACCAAAACAATAGTTTTATTAAATCGTTAACGGTTGACGCTTCTGCCAAATTATCACAACCTTATTGGCTGGCTAAATCGCAAGAAAATATTGGAAGTTTTTCGGTAGATGATCAAATGCAAATAGGCCAAGATGAAAGCCCTGCTGCTTATATGGCTATGTTTTCGTTTAAAATTAATGGGGTTGATTTTGTTGATCAAAAACCTGTTCAGTATAAATATGTAGATCCTGTAAAAGGTGAATTGTATCAGCCATTGGTAGTAATTACGCCAATAATAGTTTCATTAACCCCCGATAATGTTTTAAATAATATTGTATCAAATAACAAACAAGTTGCTAACCCAAAATTACAACTACAATATAAGGCTAATTTTACAGCAAAACAAGTACCTGTAAGCATTCGCATTAAACAAGCAACAGAAGATATTTTTGTAAAAGATACGATGGTTGATTTTGAAACAGGTAGGGTTTATTCTATGAATATTTCGTTGGCAGGGTGTTTCAGAAAAGATTTATCGCCAGTTGTACATGCGGAAGTACAAACGCTTGTTAATAACAAATCAAATACCTATCGTTCTTATTTGCGCGCCATAAAATACGACCATATTCCAGATATTCATTTTTTTGTTGAAAACAATGTGCGTGTAATAAAAGATGAAGTTAAAGTGGTTGGAAAAAAACTGGGCTATATTATTGGCGCTGGAGATAAAGTACCAGAAGCCTTGGTGCAAATGGGTTACGAAGTTCAATATATTCAAGAAGCCGATATTACAGATGAAAAATTAAAAACCTTCGATGCCATTATTTTGGGCATTAGGGCCCATAATATTTTTGAATACTTGAGTAATAAAAACGATGTTCTAAACAGGTATGTAGAAAATGGGGGAAACCTAATTGTTCAATATTTAAAAAGCAATCAAATTGGGTTAAAGAAAATTAAAGTGGGGCCTTATCCTTTTATAGTTAATGCAGGATCTCGTGTAACAGAAGAAACAGCAGCAGTTAATTTTCTATTGCCAGATCATACCGTTTTAAATTACCCTAATAAAATTTCCAGTCAAGATTTTGAGAATTGGGTGCAAGAGAGAAGCACTTATCAGGCCGAGATGTTAGACACTCATTTTATAATGCCATTGGGCATGAATGATACAGGCGAAAAGCCTGGAAATGGTAGTTTGGCAATTGCTAAATATGGTAAAGGAAACTTCGCCTATGTTAGTTTGGTTTTGTTTAGACAATTACCTGCAGGAATAGCAGGCGCCTATAAATTAATGGCTAATTTAATAGCACTTCCTAAAAATTAAATCATGAGTAAGCAACCACGCAGAAGAATTGGCGCAGTTACCCTAATATTAATTGCAGTAGGTTTGGGCTTGCTGATTAAAAATGTAAAATTAGGATTAATTATAGGTTTAGGAATGGGGCTTTTAGCAGGCGGTTTAATTAGTAGTAAGCACAACGATTAATATAATGGAACACCAACAAAAGATACCTATATTTTCTCAATGGCGCA
>JAPLEL010000191.1 GCA_026391415.1 Bacteroidota bacterium | reverse complement strand
GCTAGGCAATGCTTTATAAATAACATTTTTTGCTTTTTTATTGACCAAATCGTGCCCAAGAGCTACAATTTTATTTTCAATTTTTTCTAAAGAAATAATGGCAGGATTGTATTCTAAAGCTAATTGTTTTTTGTCTACATTCCAATCGGCAGATTTAACGCCTTTAATTTTTAAGGCTGTTTCAATTCTGTCTTTACACTGTTCACAAGCACCAAAAACTTTAAATGATATAATAGTAAATGGGGTTTCATTTTTATCTTGAGCAAGTAGCCGAATGCTAAATCCTGTAAAAACTAAAAAGATAAAAAAATATTTGATTTTCATATAAGTTTCATTAATTGATATTTAATCCAATCCACTGAATTACAAACATTCAGTTATTGATTATTAATACACAATTAAGAAAATCAAATTCGATACGTACAATCAAAGATATAAATAGGAACGGACTCTGCTAATGAAAAAGTAGGTGCATGATAAAACTTAGAACCTATTTTAAAAGATGTTGCAAAATAATCCGTTTTGAAAGAAACAAGTTTTTGAGAGAAACTATTCAATAATACATTTAACGATGCAGTTAATTTGTATTCTTTTTCAATTTTAATTTGTTTGGTTTCATCTTTACAACAAGCTTTTTTTGTTGTGCTTTTTTTCATGCCACATTTGGCACATTTATCTTTAGTACTATTGTTGTGAAACAATTCAAGCCCAACAAATTTCTCCATACAATAATGCACCCGAACAGTTGCACCAACTGTTGCAAAACTGTAAATGAGCAGAAAGAATATGGTTATTAGCTTTTTCACTTAGTAAAGTTACCCCAATATTTTGGACAGAAAATGATAAAAATTAGGTTTTGAAATAAACTCAATCAATTGTAAGTTTATTTCTTTTATAAAACATTAATAAAATTGACCCATTAATCTTTAAAATCAATGATTAAATATTTCCCAAAAAAAACCGAACGTCCATTTTTATTAACCGCTTTTTTGCTTGCTGCTATTCATTTTCAGCCATTTGCACAATCAAGCATTGCCCCTTCAAAGTTATTATTTATAGGAAATAGCTTAACCTACCGGAACGGAGGCATTGAAAAGCATATAGTGGCATTAGCCGCTTCCGCTCCTATTCCAAAAAACATTCTGGCAAATAGAGCTACCAAAGGCGGTGCCACATTGAAAATTTTAAATGAGTTAGCCTGGGTTCACGACTCTATTAACAATGGTGGCTACAACTTAACAATTCTTCAAGAAGATATACCAGAACTTACCGAACACAGTGTTGAGCCATTTTTTGAGTTTGCTAGCAAGTTTAATACTGAAATAAAAAAAGCGGGTAGCAAAACCTTATTGTATATGGCTTGGCCTTACAAAAGATTAAACTGGATTGACTTACATCAAATTACAGAAGCACATAAATCTATCAGTAAAAAATTAGGTACCCCAGTAGCCCCAGTTGGCATTGCATTTGAAAACGCATTAAAAGAAAATCCCTCAATTGCCATGTTAGGGCCCGATAAAGAGCATGCAAGTATTCATGGCACTTATTTAGCTGTTTGTGTTATTTATGCAACCATATTTCAAGAAAGTCCACTGGGTTACACTTATTTTCCAATAGGTATTTCAAAAGATGAAGCAATGTTTTTACAGGAGATTGCTTGGGAAACAGTAAAAAACTGGAAGCTTGATAGTAAATAATTAGACAAATCCCAAGTAAACTATTTTAGCAGTAGGAATATTATGACACCTAAATTATTATTACACAACCATCAAACTACACCCACGAATATCACTATTATCTAGTCGGCCAAACACTTCAAAACTTCCATCATCATACACCATTCCCATATCATCTGTTGCTATAAAACCACAACTATACGCATTTGCTAAGTCAATAATATTCAACACCCCTTTACCACTTGTTTTCACTTGCATTGGATCTTCTTCGTCGCGAACCAATACTTTCATCCAAGGTGGACAGTGGTATCTACCATCTCCTTTTGAGTAAGCCTGACTTAATAATTCTGTCATGCCATATTCAGAATGGATAGTGGGCACTTTAAACTGCGTGGTTAATACTTCATGTACTTCGGCGCGTGTAATTTCTTTGCGCCGTCCTTTCATGCCACCGGTTTCCATAATAGTGGTATAGCGCAATGGCTGCGGCCAATTTTCAGCAAAATCTAGTAAGGCAAAAGTTACCCCTATTAAAAGAGTTGGCTGTTGAGCCGCTTCTAATAAAGCTAGTGTTGCAGCTAGTTTTTCGTGTTCATACAAGTAGAATCCGCTGTGTTGGTGGCCAGATTGCTTAATCAATTCATCTACCATTAAAACTAACGAAGAATCTTGTCTTTCTAAATAGGCCGGTAAAAGTCCTATAATGCACCAATCCTTTACATCGCCATAATACATAGCAAATGCTTTATTAAAGCTCAAACGATACAATTCAAGGTCTTTTACCCAGTGTCTACTATTGCTTGTTTGAGTGGTCCCACTGCTCTCAAAAAACGAATCCAATGGAAAATCAGTGCTTATTACAGTATGTGTTTTAAAAAATCCAACAGGTAAAGCTGGAATTTGCGCTATTGTTTGAATAGATGAAGGCCCAATAATGGTTAAATTGCACCATTGCCTATAAACTGGGTTGTTTAAATACTGCCAATTGAACAGTTCTAAGGCCCGTTCCTGAAAATTCTGGGCCGACACTGAGAAAATATTGTTAACATCGAATGGTAGCACTGCTATGTATTGTAATGTTTTAACTAAATTTGATTTGTAAGCGAAACGAATGAAGACAAAAATAGGTTTAGTTCTGGCAATAACCTTGGTATTCAGTGCCTGTAAAAAAGATACTTATAATACCAAGCCAAGTTTAACATTCAAAACTGTTAATGCAACTGGTTTTGCCAACGGTAGCAGTATTATTTTTAATCTTGAATTTACCGATAAAGAAGGCGATTTACAAGATAGTATCTGGGTACAAAAAATTACCAGAACCAAAACTTGCACCAATTTTTCTGACCGAACTAAAATTCCAAGGTTTGATGCCATACCAAATTTAAAAGGAATTTTTGAAATAGGATATAGTATTGGAACTAATTTAAATGTGAGTTACCCTATTTTACCTGGTTGCCCTGGCAATAAAAACGACACTTGTTATTTTAAATTTTGGGCACGCGATATGGCTAAAAATATTAGTGATACAGTGATTTCTCCTGATATCATTATTTTCAAATAATTTTTTTATTGAAAAAAATAGTACCGCATTTTTTCTATAGCAACTATTTTATAGGATCCTGCGCAGTGGCGCTTTCTATTGAATCTAACCTACAACAAGGTTTATTACTAAACCATCCATTTTACTACCTTTTTATATTTGCCGCAAGTGTATTTTATTATACCCAAGCTTATACTGCCGAAAATAATAGCGAGCCTATCAATGAACGTGCCAAATGGTATTTTGATTGGCAAAAAGCAATTCAAATTTCTCAGTCAACGCTTGGTATTTTATCAATTGCAACGGCCTTAATTTTAATAACAAATTTTATTAGGCCGCTACTTGCGCTCAATCTTTTAGCATTTTGTTGTTGTTTGATTTTTCCTATAATGGCATTCCTTTATTATGGCAGTATTTCACCAACCAATTCTAGACATCCTCTAAGAAATATCGGTTGGCTTAAGCCTTTTGTAATAGGATTTGTATGGACAGGAGTAGTTGTTTTATATCCTATGATATTTCATTCCATTGAAACTAATACAGTATTTCAAATAGGCGCTAATACTTATTGGCTATTTCTTAGCAATTTTTTATTCATCACGGTGCTGTGCATTTTATTTGATATTAAAGACCATATTGCCGACCATAATAGTCAAATAAAGACCTTTGTGGTACAGTTTGGCCTTAAAAAAACAGGCTATTTCATTTTATTCCCGATGATTTTATTGGGATATTTGTGCGGGGTATTGTTTTTTATAAATGCAGCATTTTCAATGGTTCAGGGGCTAATTAATACCATTCCATTTGGTTTGTTATTAATGGTTACT
>JAPLEL010000164.1 GCA_026391415.1 Bacteroidota bacterium | reverse complement strand
CATCGCCCTCATATACTTTTTCAACCCATTTTGTTGGCGCAACCGCAGCAGCATTATAGCCTTTTATTTTATCTAAATGTGCATTTAAATCTGATCCTTTTTTGGCATACACATACACCGTTGGGTCTACTTGTGGATACATTGATTTTTGAACCAATGCCGCATGAAAGTGACCAGGATCAAGTGTTATCAGCTTTACTGGCTGCTGACTATAGCCTTTTAAACAAATAAACATTGCAACTAAAACAAACTGACTGAAGCGCATAGTAAGGTGTTATTTTAAATGATTGGTTGATTTTTTAAAACTAATTTTTAGCTGCTTTATTAGCAATAAAACTTAGTGGTTTAGTTGATTTGAAAAACGATTTTAAAATTAATTATTTTACAAAGCATCATCCCTTGTAATGGCATGTGCTTTTGAATAATCTAATCCTTTAAATTGATTGGCTATAAAACGTATGCCTTGTAATAAATGGTTTTTATAAACAGGATCTTGATAGCTTTCTTTGCTATGCCCTAATGCCGTAACCCAAATATTTCCACCATCAAATTGTTGGTACCAAACTGCTGGAAAATAGTTGGCATAAGATCCTGCATTTTTTTGAATGAGTTCTGTTTGGCTTTGATTTAAACTACTTAATTGGTGTGCCATTAATACTTTAATTCCTGGATACAATTCTTTGCCAAAATAGCATTCGTCTTCTCTCTCCCAAATTGCCGGAACGCCTTGCATAGATGGATGTGTATTGTCTAATTTTTTAATACTAAATTTTTGAAAATTTGCATGCCATGAAAAAGTTTCTCCTAACATCATTTTAAACCATGTCCAATTGCGCTCGGTTCCTGTAACAGAATGTACCCCTACAAATCCGCCGCCTGCTTCTATATAACGTCTAAATTGAACGCGCTGATTGTCGGTATCAAACACATCATTGTTAGTACTAGTAAATATTAAAAATTGGTAGTTTTTTAAATTCGCTTCGGTAAATACACTTGGATCATCCGAAACATCTACACTAAAATGGTTTTCAACCCCCATTTCTTTAATACTTGCTACTGCCGATGCAATATTATCGTGCACATAGCCTTTGCCATTTTTGGTGTACACTAGCACTTTGCTGTTTTTTAGCTTGTCTTTATCTGCAAAACGCAAATTCTCAAGTTTAAACCCAGTGGTCTTTATTGGTTTTCCTGGCGTATTTGCCCATAATTGAAACGAAAAATTCAAAAGAATCAATAAAACATATACTGTTTTTGTAATATTTCTACTCATAATGGCTAGATTTTCAGTTTGAAAGTGGTCAATTTAGTGGAAATTATCTTGCTTGGATATTATTATTTACGAAAACAATTTCGTAAATTTTTTTTTTTTTTTTTAAAACAAAAATTTTTTAATTGAAATTTCTACATTATTTTACTAAAATATTAGTATCGTTCTTGTCACATTTAAACGATTGATCGGCAAGGACATATGATACTATTTAAAACCAATTGCCATATGAGAAAAAAAACCAACGAACGCCATGTTCCTAAGGGATTCATGCGCTATTCGGTTTGCTTAATGCTATGCCTATGCAGTATTGCACCGGCTATTAAAGCCAATAGCACCGAAAACAAATTAGTAGGCTTAAAAAATCTTCCACCTTCTAACATTACAGGAAAAGTTACCGATGCCAAATCGGCACCTTTAGAGGGTGTAACTGTTTTTATTAAAGGAACCAAGCGTGGTGTAACCACCAATGCCGAAGGAACTTTTACCATTAACAATGTTCCAGAAAATGCTATTCTAGTTTTTAGCTCTACTGGTTATACTAGTAAAGAAGTTGCTACAAAAGGAAACACCAATTTAACTGTTACCCTTGCCGAACAAGTTTCTGGCTTGAATGATGTGGTAGTAGTTGGTTATGGTACCAGAACTAAAAAAGATTTAACTGGTGCTGTTTCTCAAGTAAAAGCTACACAACTTGAAAACGAAAATCCAAAATCAGTTCAAGACATGTTAAGGGGCAATGCTCCTGGCTTGGATGTTGGTTTTGATGCAAGTACAAAAGGATCTAATGCTAGTTTACAAATTAGAGGTAAGGGAACCCTTACGGCTAGTTCTAGTCCATTGATTGTATTAGACGGAGTAATTTATCCTGGAGGTCTTGAAGATATTAACCCTAACGATATTGCTACTATAGATATCTTAAAAGACGCAAGTTCTGCTGCCGTATTTGGTGCTAGATCTGCAAATGGCGTTATTTTGATCTCTACTAAAAAAGGTAAAGGCGGAAAACCCGTAATTACTTTTAATAGCAATATTGGATACAATAAAGTAGAAAACAAACCACATTTACTAAATCCTACAGAGTTCCTTGATTGGCGCCAAGATGTTAAATGGGCAATGGCTGGATTTGACTCCACCACAAAACCTGGTGTTCAATATAAATTTTTGAATCCTAATAAACTTCCTTCTAATATTACACAAGCACAATGGCTTGCGCTAGATGGTTCTGCTGGTGATGTAAATGCTGCTTGGTTAAACCGCCTGGGTTTAAAACCAGTAGAAATTGCCAATTATAATGCCAACACGTTGATTGATTG
>JAPLEL010000296.1 GCA_026391415.1 Bacteroidota bacterium | reverse complement strand
TATAACCTAAAAAATTTCAGCATTTTTCTGCATCAAATTGGGAATGAATGGTTCGAGTTTGGATATTATGAATACGATGGAACTAATTTTTCTGCTGATATGGCCGCCTTGGAAAATGAACCAAGAAATCAATATTGGTTAGAGATTTGCAATCCAATGCAGATGCCACTAGAAGGCGAAAAAGGATGGGCAGTGATGGAGCAAGTGTATTATAATAAGTAATAAATTAATGCTATAAATTATCAAAATCTTATCTTAAACTATGTAATGTTAGCACCCAACTAAATAGGGAACTATCAGGTTGTTTCAGTTTTTTGAGATATAATCTATATTTTAATCAAAGCCTGTTTTTTGAATTTACATTTCAACCTTTGATGTTAAAATAAGAAAAATTTAAAATAATATTTAAATCAACCCATATTTGGTTAGAACTAGCGGTATCCGTCTCGACCAACAGAGCGCACTAAGAAATTAGTGCGCTTTTTTATTTTATAGAATACCATACCCCTTTACTAATTCCATTTTTCTCTAAATGATTTGCTGCTACTAATTGTTCTAAATGTTTTTTAATAGTGTTTCTATTTGCATTGGTTAATGTAACAACTTCACTGATTGTAATTCTCCCTCTTGACTTAACAAGTTCTAAAATTTGTATTGAGAGTTCTGGCAGTATCGCCATTAGCATGTGTTCTTGCTCAATTTTTATTTCTAATCTTTCTTTTTGTTGTTTCATGGTTCTTAAAAAAAATAATACCCATGGCTCCCAATTTGGTTGATCATTTTTTATTGTTCCTTGCGTTTGTCGTAATGCCAGATAATACCCTTGTTTACTGTTTTCAATAACTGCTTCCATGGAACTAAATGGAACATATTCATAACCGCTTAGTAACAAGAAGTATGTTGTTAGTATTCTTGATAATCTACCATTCCCGTCTTGAAAAGGGTGAATTGCTAAAAATCTAACAATAAAAATTGCAGTAATTAGTAGCGGATGCATTTCTTTGGATTCTATTTAAAGGAGTTTCGAATGGTGTTGCAGTTTCAAAAACAACGCCAAGACTTTTACCTGATGCATTAAAGGCTTCCACATGATTTGTATGCTTCTTGTATTCTCCACGATGCTTTGTATCCTTTTCGCTATGTTTTAATAAATCTCTATGAAATTGCTTGATATAGTTTTCTGTAAGTGAAATCTCTTTATAATGAAGAAAAATAGTATCCATCACTTCTGCATAACCTGCTACTTCTTGTGCATCTCTAGAATCGAGTTTATTGATATGGAGATTTGAAAGAAGTGCTTCAACTTCTTTATCAGTTAGTTTGCTGCCTTCAATTCTGGTAGAAGATCCAATACTTTCAATTGTTGCTACTCTTTTTAAGGAGATTAACTGGTCTGGCGCTAGTTTTCCTAGTGCCTTCCAAGCACCCTTGAATTCATCAATTTCACTAATAAGTGAAAGTATTTCTTTGGTAATTGTGATGTTTGAGTATTTCATTTTATCCAAATAATTACCCAAAAATACCCAATTAATGCTTAAATACCCAAATAATTACCCAAAAATACCTGATTAATTTTAAGCAAATCATCCCATAGTTGCTTTGAACTGAGGGTAGTCAAGTCGACACTACTACCAAAAAGGTAATCTTATTCAAGATTGCCTTTTTGATTCAAACTTAGCAATAGGCTTAAAAAGGTTATTTTTAAAAGCCTTTATAGCTTTTGAAAACCTTTTATATGAAAAAAACGCTGTTTGCTTTTATATTGTTATTGAATTGGCTATTGATTGCTGCACAATATTCTAGGCCATCTTTACTTACTTCAAATTCCATTAATTACCAGCATTTACAAACTGGTTTTGTTAGTCCACCCGAAGAATCAAAACTAAGGTGTTATTGGTGGTGGCTAAATAGTATGTCTACAAAAGCATCCATTACAAGAGATTTAGAACAAATGAAATTGAATGGTTATGGTGGGGCATCTATTGTTGATGCAGGTTCTAATTATGTATTAACCAATAAATCGCAAGCAGGGCCCGTGTTTATGAGTGCTCCTTGGATGGAACTTTATAAGCACGCAGTTAAAGAAGCAGAAAGAATAGGCATTGAACTAAGTGTGAATATACAAAGTGGATGGAACCCCGGAGGGCCAACAATTACGCCCGAATTGGCTATGAAAAAAATTGTATTTACAGAAACCAATATTCAAGGTGGAATAGAAATACAAATAAAATTACCGCAACCAGAAGCAAAACTATTTTACCAAGATATTATTATACAAGCCATTAAAGTTTCAGACCCATTAACGAAAACAAAGGATGATGCTATTAAAAATTGGGGTTTAAAATCATTTAATAAAGATTTTGGCGGTAAGGGTAGATTTCCGTTGGATAAACTTCGCGAATCATTTAGCGATAGTGTTCAAACAAGTATTATTTCAAAAAATGACATTATAGACCTTACAGCTAAATTTAAAAATGGTATTTTAATTTGGCAAGCTCCCATAGGAAATTGGATAATTATTAGGTATGGTATGACTTGTACTGGTGCCAAAACTTCTACTAATAGTGATGGTTGGGAAGGACTTTCTCTAGATCATTTAAATCCTGATGCCTTTAATAAATTTAGTAAAGATGTAATTGTTCCATTAATTAATACAGCAAAGCAAGCTGGTAATAGCGTTCATTATTTACAAACAGATAGTTGGGAAATGAAAAGAGTAGGGTGGACCAATAATTTTGCTGCGGAGTTTAAAAAATTTAGAGGATATGATATGACACCGTTTATGCCAGTGTTAGCAGGTAGAGTGGTGGAGTCTGTTGATCAATCAGATCGTTTCTTACACGATTACCGTTTAACTATTGGAGATTGCGTTGCTAAGAACCATTACCAGCTCTTTAGTAACCTAGCGCACAAAAATGGACTAGGTGTTCATCCTGAATCTGGAGGCCCTCATTCTGCGCCAATTGATGCATTAAGCGTAATGGCTATTAGTGAATTTCCTCAAGGAGAATTTTGGGTTACATCTAATACCCATCGAGTAAGTGACGACGAGCGTTTGTTTGTAAAACAGAGTGCCTGTGTGGCGCATACCAATGGCAAAAAAATTATTGCGGCAGAAGGGCCAACTTCTATAGGGCCACAGTGGGAGCGTTCTCCCAAAGATTTAAAATCAAATATTGATCGTGTTTTTTGTTCGGGATTGAATAGAATTGTATGGCATACTTTCACCTCTTCTCCAAAAGAATTTGGCTTGCCCGGAAATGAATATTTTGCTGGTACGCATATGAATCCAAATATCACTTGGTGGAAACAAGCAGGTAATTTTATCAATTACTTAAACAGGTGTTCTTATTTACTTTCACAAGGATTATTTGTTGCAGACGTATTATATTATTATGGAGATGATGTACCCAATTTTGTGTTTAATAAAGCCGATGTAAATGATTTGGCATTTGGTCATGATTGGGATAAATGTTCGAAAGAAGTGATTATTAATAGAGCAGCTGTTAATAATAAAAAACTAGTGTTGCCAGATGGCATGAGTTATCGTTTATTAATATTGCCCAATGAAAATGCAATAGATATTAATGTATTGCGTAAAATTGAACAATTAGTAAAATCGGGTTTAACTGTAATTGCGCCACGACCTATTAAAGCAACTGGTTTAACAAATTTCCCATCAACCGATAAAGAAGTTGCTACAATTGCTACAAGACTTTGGGGATCTATTAACGGCAAAACAATTACAGAAAATAAATACGGAAACGGAAGGGTTATTTGGGGTGTAGCTATTAATTCGGTTTTGAATGAAATGCATATTCAACCTGATTTTGAATTTACTAGTAATCAACCAAATACAGGCTTAGATTATATTCATAGAACCAGCAAAGAAATGGAGATCTATTTTGTTGCGAATCTATTTGACAGGGCAGCGTTTAGTGATTTTAAATTCAGGTATATTACTAGTTTGCCTGATAGATACGAACAAGTAGATTGTAAATTTAGGGTAACGGGAATGCAGCCAGAATTATGGGATCCAATTACAGGTATTAGCAAAGAAATTACCACTTATAGCGAAGTGAATGGACAAACCATTATACCGTTGAATTTTGAGCCAGGAGGTTCTAAATTTATCATTTTTAGAAAACCTACTAATTCAAACCATATAGTTTCCATTCAAAAAAATGGACAATCTTTATTTTCAAATAATTCATTGGTGAATGCAAACAAAACACAAATAACAATTGATCAAGTAAATGGACAATACTTTACCACTGTTTTTGAACCAGGAAACTATCAAATAAAATGGTTAAATGGTAAAGTTACTACTAGCAGTCTTTTTCAGCCAAATCAAACACAATCAATTTTTAATAATTGGACTTTACAATTTGATACAGCTTGGGGTGGACCTTCACTTGTAAAAATTGATACACTCAAATCATGGACTGAATTTAGTGATCTAGGAATTAAGTACTATTCAGGAACAGCAGTATATGCTAATGAATTTTCTGTAACCTCCGCACAACTAAAAGACAAGAAAATAATTTTAGATTTAGGTAATGTTTTAGAAATGGCATCTATTATTATTAACGGTAATAAATTACCCGTGAAATGGAATGCGCCCTATCAATTTGATATTAGCAAATATATTCATGATGGGAATAACCAACTAGAAGTAACGGTAGTTAATTTATGGCCGAATAGATTAATAGGAGATAGTAAACTTCCTGTCAACCAAAGACGCACTAAAACTAATGTGTTAAAATACGAGGCTGCAGATGCAGAAACTTTATTACGTCCTTCGGGATTATTAGGGCCAGTTAATTTATTGTTTTTACAATATGGTAAGATTCAAAATTAAGTAAGAAATTTATTAAGTATTTTTTACATCATGCATAAACTCACTAGGTGATTTGCCATATTGTTTTTTAAATTCTCGGCTAAAATATTTTCGATCATTGTATCCAACCATATAAGATACTTCCGAAACATTCAGTTCGTTTTTTAATAATAATTCTGCCGCTTTTTTCATTCTGATTGATTTAATAAAATCATTCACAGACATATCTGTTAGCGCTTTTATCTTTTTATATAAAATTGGCGCACTCATGGCTACTTTTCTTGAAAGCATGGTTACACCAAATTCAGGATCTTCAATATGCTCATGAATTAAATCTACTAATATGTTGTAGAAACCTTTATCAATAGTACTAGAAAAATGGGCATCAATTGTTAAGGGTTTTTCTATTTGTGCAACCGAATTTAATTCTTCAGAAAATTTGTTTCTTAAGTTCTTTCTAAGGGTTAATAAATTACGAATATTTAATGCCAGTGCTTTATTGCTAAATGGTTTGGTTAAGTAAATGTCTGCACCATTAATTAAACCTTCAATCTGTTCAGACGCTGTTGTTTTTGCGGTTAACAATATAACAGGAATATGACTTGTTCGCGCGTCGGTTTTTAATTTTTCACATAATTCAAAACCATTCATTTCAGGCATCATCACATCGCTTAAAATTAAATCAGGAATTTCTGTTATTGCAAAATTCCAGGCTTCTAGTCCATTGTTGCAGATATTAATGGAATACTCTTTTTCAAACGTTTCTTTTAATAATTGGCATAAATCTAAATTATCTTCTACAATAAGTATACTTAGTTTAGAATTGTTTAGCGCAATATTATTATTTTCGTTCAATTTTTCGGTAATTGGCTGAATAGTAGTAGTAGCATCATTCAATTGCCAAAATTCTTTTAAATGTTCATTCCCTTTTTGTAAAGACACTTTAAAACAGGTGTAACTATTATTTTTATTTATTTCACTTTCTACAGTAATTGTGCCTTTATGTAATTCAATAATATTTTTAGACAATGCTAAACCTATGCCATAGCCAGTATTTTGTTTTCCATGATCTGCTACTTGAAAAAAGTTTGTAAATAGTTTAGATATGTATTCTGGATGTATTCCTCTTCCATTGTCAATAACAGCTATATCTACTTTATTATCTACTTGATCTACAGTTACAGTAACCTTACCATAATCTGGCGTGAATTTCAATGCGTTATTAATTAAATTAAAAAAAACCTTTTCTATTTGCGACTGGTCTATGTAAATATTAATATGATCTTCTTTGTGCTTGAATGTTAATTGAATGTTTTTTGAATTTGCTAATTCCTGAAAACTATTTAATATGCTTTGTAGAAATTCAATCAAATTGTATTTCCCTATTTCTAATTTTAA
>JAPLEL010000116.1 GCA_026391415.1 Bacteroidota bacterium | reverse complement strand
CCAAAAGCTTCGCCAATTGCTTGGTGTCCTAAACATACACCCAGTATAGATTTGGAAGCAGCATATTCTTTAATTAAAGGAATTAATAACCCTGCTTCGGATGGTACTCCCGGACCTGGCGACAAAATAATTTTATCATAATCCTTTACTTTTTCTAAAGCAATTTCATCGTTTCTAAAAACATCCACTTTGGTATGGGTAATTTTTTGAACCAAGTGCACCAAGTTGTAAGTAAACGAATCGTAATTATCAAAAACTAAAATCTTCATATCTTATAATTATAGTAGCCTATACAACTAAATAGTCTCTGCTATTTGAATGGCTTTTTTAAGGGCATTTAATTTATTGTTCACTTCCTGTAATTCATTTTCAGGAACACTCGCCGCAACTACACCAGCACCCGCTTGGTAAGTAAGTGTATTATTCTTGCTTAAAAAAGTACGAATCATTATAGCGTGATTACAAGATCCATCAAAGCCCATAAAGCCAATACCTCCTCCATAATAACCCCTAGCAGTTGGCTCGAAACTATCAATTAGTTCCATGGCCTTAAATTTCGGCGCACCACTCAAAGTGCCTGCAGGAAAGGTTTTTGCCAATAATTCAAAAGGATTTTGGTTAGCGCGAACTTGTCCTGTTACTTCACTCACCAAATGAATCACATGACTATAATAATGTACTTGTTTATATTGGGTTACTGTTACTTCATTACACAACCTACTTAAATCATTTCTTGCCAAATCAACCAACATTACATGCTCTGCATTTTCTTTTACATCTAGTAATAATTTTTCAGCCATTGCTTTGTCTGTTGCATCGTCTCCACTTCGTTTAAACGTTCCTGCAATTGGATGTACAATTGCTTTGCCATTTTGAATAATCAATTGTGCTTCTGGAGATGACCCCATTAATTTATAATCGCCATAATCAAAAAAGAATAAATAAGGCGATGGGTTAACACTCCTTAAAGCGCGATAAACATTAAATTCATCGCCAGTAAAAGACTGTTGAAATCTTCTACTCAATACAATTTGAAATACATCACCACGCAAACAACTTTGAATACCTTTTTGCACCATGGTACGATAGGTTTCATCGGTCATATTAGAAGATTCAATACCCTTACTACAAAAAGGATATACGGGAACGTCTTTACTTTTAATTAATGATTCAACCATTGCAGCATCCGATTCAACACCTGCAATAGTATTCTCACAAATAAACAACTCGTCTTTAAAATGGTTAAACGCAATTACATATTGATAGAGCCTATAGCGCATTAATGGAATAACTGGCGCAGCTTGTTTTTCTTCGTTAAAATGTATGGTATCAAAAAACTGAACCGCATCAAAGCTAGTGTATCCATAAAGTCCTTGTGCAAATTTTGCTTCCTTTTCTGCTGCTGGTTCTATTTGAAATTTTTGCATGAAATTCCATAGTTCTCTTGGCGCATCAGCCACATTTTCTAGTGCTAATTTTTCGGGTGTTTCATTAGGTAATTTAAATTCAATGCTGTTTGAGGAACTCACTTCAATACCTGCAATAGCATTAATACAAATAAAGGAGTAACTATTTTCTGACACATGGTGATCGGTACTTTCTAATAATACCGTATCACGAAATCGATCCCTTATGCGCAAATAAATACCTACTGGCGTATAAATATCAGCCAATAGCCTTTTGCAGTTTGTTTGAATAATTATTTTTTTCATATCCTAATTCTTAAAAATTTTGGTGTTCAACAATTGATTATCAGCTCGTAAATGGGTATAAAAAAACCCCGGCAAATTGTCGGGGCTTTGAATATATTCAAAAACGTAAGGCTAGGCCATTACAATCCCCTTTCAAAGTTTGTATGCCACCACCAATATTTGTTTGTTAATTTGTTCATTGCATTGCAAATATGCGAGAGAATTGTTTGTTGACCAAATTTTTATACAAAGTTTTACATAAAACAGACATTTCAACAAATTAGGATACCTCTTAAAAACATATCATTAAAAAATTTGTTGTAGAATTTGTTAGACCCCCATTATTGTTTCATATTTGAAAAAAAACGCATGAAAAAAGCATTATACCTATTAATATTGGCCTGTTTTGGATTTGGAACCGTATTTGCAACTGGCCCCGACGATATTCTAGGTACCTGGATAAGTGCTGGTGGTAAAGGCCATATTCAAGTATATAAAGAAGGAAAAAACTATTTTGGAAAAATCATTTGGTTAAAAGAACCAAACAATGAAAAAGGTCAACCCAAAGTAGATGCTAATAATCCCGACCCGGCACAAAAAAACAAACCCATTATAGGCTCATTGATTCTTAGAAACTTTCAGTTCAACGATGGCGAATGGAATAATGGGAAAATCTACGATCCAATGAATGGCAAAGAATACAAATGCATTATAAAACTAAAAGAACCCAATACACTCAATGTTAGAGGTTATATTGGGTTCTCAATGTTGGGCCGAACTGAAGTTTGGACCCGTTTAAAATAATATTACAATACGCCTTTTGTTGATGGTAAGTGATTTGAAAAAGGATCACGTTTTACCGCCATTCTTATCGCTTTTGCAAAAGCTTTAAAGATGGCTTCAATTTTATGGTGCTCGTTATCACCTTTGCAAGAAATATTTAAATTGCATTTTGCTGCGTCACTAAAGGATTTAAAGAAATGAAAAAACATTTCTGTAGGCATCTCTCCTATTTTTTCGCGCTGAAAACTAGCATCCCAAACCAACCAGTTACGACCACCAAAATCAATGAGCACTTGTGCAGAAGCTTCATCCATTGGAAGCGCAAAACCATAACGTTCCATGCCACGTTTATCGGCTAGTGCCAATGCAAATGCTTCACCAAGTGCAATACCGGTATCTTCAATAGTATGGTGCTCGTCTATATGCAAATCGCCTTTGGTTTGTACCGATAAATCGAGCTGTCCGTGGCGAGCAATTTGATCAAGCATATGGTCGAAAAAACCAATGCCCGTATCAATAGCCGTTTTACCAGATCCATCTACATTTAAAGCCACAGTAATTTTTGTTTCATTGGTATTACGTTCGTGCGTAACACTACGCAAACCCAATTTTAAAAACGAATAAATATCTGCCCAATGAATGGTTTCAAGTGCAATAGAACTTGTTAATTCATTTATTGCTGCATCAACTTCAGCAGCCCCTAAACTAGCATCTGTATTTAACCAAATGGCTTTACATCCAAGGTTCTTAGCTAATTGAACATCTGTAATTCGATCACCAATTACAAAAGAATTAGCTAAATCGTAAGCAGGGTTATTAATATAAGCAGCTAATAAACCTGTACGTGGTTTTCTGGTAGCTGCATTCTCTGCAGGAAAAGTTTTATCAATATAAACAGCCGAAAAATGAATGTCTTCATTGGCCAAAGTTTCCATAATAAAATCTTGTACTGGCCAAAAAGTTTTTTCAGGAAAAGCGTCTGTACCCAAGCCATCTTGATTGGTAATAATTACCAGCTCATAATCCATTTCTTTGGCAATCAAAGACAAGTATTTGAATACTTTTGGATAAAAACTTAACTTATAAAAATCATCAATCTGATAAGTTGGTGGCGCTTCATTAATAATAGTACCATCCCTGTCTATGAATAAAACTCTTTTCATTTTTACCTTAATTTTGACCTGCCTATTTTCACTTCTTCCACTGTTACAAGACCTGCTTTATTCGTCCAACTATTTCTAATATAAGTAAGTACATCTGCAATTTGTTGGTTAGACAAATCTTTGTGCGATGCCATAGAATTACTATACATTTCGCCTTCAATTTCAACGCGGTCGGCTAATCCATTTAAAACAATTCTAATAAGCCTAGCCTTATCATTGCCATTAACATTTAGCGCACCATCAAGTGGTGGATTCATATGTGGCACACCACCACCATCTTGTTGATGGCAAGCCAAACACTGTGCCTTATATACTTCCTTACCCCTTAATACCGATGCCATAATAGGATCTGGCAATTTAATATCAGATTTAAAACCCAAAAAATTAATCGATAAAAGCAATAAAGCAACACCTATCAACCCTTTTTTTATACTAGTCATTATTTACCTGTATAATTAATTTTATAAATCGTTCCTTTTGAATCGTCAGACACATACAAAGATCCGTCTGGACCTTCTGCTAATCCACAAGGACGGTGTTGTGCCGAGCGAGTACTTGTAACAACTTCTACACCTGCAAATCCATTGGCAAAAATTTCCCATTCACCTGAAGGTTTTCCGTTTTTAAAAGGTACAAATGCAACATAATAACCTTCTTGAGGTAAAGGTGCTCTATTCCAAGAACCATGGAAAGCAATGAACGCACCATTTTTATATTTAGCAGGAAATTGATTGCCTGTATAAAACAATATACCATTTGGTGCCATATGTGCAGGAAAAGCAACAACTGGATCTGCAAAGTTTTTATCGGTTGATACTTTTTTTCCATCTCCACCATATTCTGGTGCCACCATTTTTTTCTTTAATTCAGGATCGTAATACACATAAGGCCAACCAGCATTGGTTCCTTGCTTTAATGCATACATAGTTTCGGCAGGTTTTTCTGCATTGTCTTTTTCGGTATACATTTCTGGAAACAAATCGTGTAATTGATCGCGTCCGTGTTGCATAACATAGAGTTGGTTATTTTGTGTATTCCAATCTAAGCCAACCACATTACGCAAGCCAGTTGCATATCTAACGCCATTTTCATACGTCTGATTAAGTTTGCTGGCACTAAATTTCCAAATACCTCCAGCAGAATCTAAAATAGGACAAGGCATTTTTCCTAGAGAGCCTTTTTTGCGATCTTCAATTTGGCAAGAATTAGAGTAGGCACCAATATTTACATAAATATTACCGTCATTATCTAGTGCTACTGATTTAGATTCGTGTTGACGACGATTAATTAAACCACTAATAATTGTTTCTGGGGCTTCGGTATTCATTACTTCTCCATTTGCATTTAATTGGTAACGATATACCGCATCATCAGAAGAAGTGTACAAATAATTGTTTTTAATAGCAATACCCGTTCCAATAAAATTTCCAAAAGACTGAATGTCATCGGCCTTGCCATCTTTATTATTATCACGCAAGCGAAGCGTTCCTTTTCCACTAGATAACTTACCTAGTTTTACATAAATATCTCCTTGAGCAGTAACTGCTATATGACGCGCACGTCCTAGGTTGTCGGCCACTTTTAGTGCTTCAAAACCTGTAGGTAATTTTAACCCTGCATTAATAGTATCAGCTACTACATGCTTTTTTGATAATTTTTTAATAGGATCATTTGCCAACACTTTGGTTGAAGACATCCCTATGATACTTGCTACTAATAAGCCGTAACGAACAATTTTAAGCATGTTATTATTTTTTTAGAGTATGAATGTACAAATCAAAACAGAATAATTAAGCGATTGTTTTATTTTGATACCAATCTTGCATGGCATCTATCAAAATAGTATTCTCTTTTTCTGTTCCGATGGTAATACGTAAGCAATCTGCACACAACAGAACCGAACTCCTGTCGCGCAATACAATTCCCTTGGTTAATAGGAATTCATAAATTTTTCTGGCATCCTTAATTTTCACCAAAATAAAATTGGCATCGGAAGGATACACTTTTTCTACTGTAGGCATCGATTCAAACACATCGGCTAGTGCTTGGCGCATACTTACTAGTTCTTTAATCATATCATTTACCTGACCTACTTCTTCCAAAGCTTTCAAAGCAAAATCTTGGGTGGCTTGGTTGATATTATAAGGAGGCTTAACCTTGTTCATAATATCAATAATAGCCGTTGACGCAAAAGCCATTCCCAAACGAAGTGCCGCCATTCCCCATGCCTTACTAAAGGTTTGCAAAACTACTAGGTTAGGATATTCGGCTAACTCTTGAATGAATGACTGCTGCTTGGCAAAATTGATATAGGCTTCGTCTATTACTACTATCCCATTAAAATTATTCAAAATCGTTTCCATATCAACCCTATTTAAACTATTGCCGGTAGGGTTATTTGGCGAGCAAAGCCAAATGATTTTGGTATTGGCATCCACCAAGGTTTCAATATGTACTAGGTCTAGTTGAAAATCGGGTAATAATGGCGCAATTTTTAAAGCAATATCATTAATATTCGCACTCACCTCGTACATGCCATAAGTTGGTGGACAAATAATTACATTGTCTTTGCCAGGCTCACAAAAGCAACGAAACAACAAATCAATGCACTCGTCGCTACCATTTCCTAAAAAAATATGTGCTGGTTGAATTCCCTTTACAGTACTCAAGGCCAACTTAACGGCATGCTGGTGCGGGTCTGGGTAACGATTATACCATTTGATTAAGGGCGAACCCAAACTATTTTCATTGGCGTCTAAAAACACTTTTGCTTCTCCGCTAAATTCGTCACGGGCCGAAGAATAGGCTTTTAGTTGGTTAATATTTGATCGAACAAGTTTATTTAATTCAAACATGGACCTAGTTTTTCAATTCATTAATGCGTCGAACCCTAACTGCATTGGCGTGGGCGTCTAAACCTTCTGCCTCGGCCATTAATTCAACAATAGATGCAATATTGTTTAAACCAGCAGAGCTAAGCTGCTGATAAGTGATTTTTTTAACGAAGCTATCTACACTTATACCACTATAGGCTTTTGCATACCCATTGGTAGGTAATGTATGATTGGTGCCGCTTGCATAGTCGCCAACACTTTCTGGCGAGTAGTTTCCCAAAAAGATAGGACCGGCATTATAAATTTGATTGGATATAACTTCTGCATTTTCACAAGCAATAATCAAATGCTCTGCAGCATAGGCATTTACTAGTTCAATTCCTTCGTTTATATATTTAATTAAAATACAGGTACTATTATTTAAAGCTTTAATAACCAATTCTTTTCTTGATAAATTTTCTAACTGATTTGTTAACTCTATTTGAACCTGATTGGCTATTGTTAGCGAGTCTGTTACTAGTAAAACCTGGCTATCTGCCCCGTGTTCTGCCTGACTTAATAGATCGGCAGCCACAAAAACAGGATTGGCAGTTGCATCGGCCAATACACATACTTCACTCGGGCCAGCAGGCATATCAATAGCAATGCCTTGTTGTTGAATGAGTTGCTTAGCACAAGTAACATACTGATTGCCAGGACCAAAAATTTTATACACTTGCGGAACAGTTTCGGTACCATAAGCCATTGCGGCAATCGCTTGTACGCCACCAATTTTATAGATTTTAGTAATACCTACTAATTGTGCGGCGAACAGAATGGCCGGATGCAGATTACCTGATTTATTGGGAGGAGAACACAGTACAATCTCTTTACATCCAGCGATTTGTGCAGGAACACCTAACATTAATATAGTTGAAAACAAGGGCGCCGAACCTCCTGGTATGTATAATCCTACTTTTTCTATACCAACCGATTTGCGCCAGCATTTTACACCGGGCATGGTTTCAATTACCTCAACAGGTGCTAATTGGTTAATATGAAATTGGCGGATATTGGCCACTGCTTGTATAATGGCAGCCTTCAAATCATCAGACACTAAAGCTATTGCGGTTGCTATTTCTGCTTCGGTAACCAAAAATTCTTTGAGCTCCACTCCATCAAACTGAGCGGTATATTTTTTTATTGCAGCATCGCCCTCCATTTTAACCGCATCTAATACAGATTGAACGGTTTCAACCAATGCAGTATTGTCAAAAACAGGCCTTTTTAAAATGGACGCCCATTGTTGTTTTTCTGGAAATTTTATTAATTGCATCATCTGCCAATAGATTTAAACTTGAATTACACAATCATTTTTTCGATAGGAATTACCAAAATACCTTGGGCACCTGCTTCTTTTAATTGTTCAATTATATCCCAGAACTCATTCTCATTCAATACACTATGAACACTACTCCAACCCGGTTCAGCTAAAGGCAAAACGGTAGGACTTTTCATGCCTGGTAATAAACTAATGATTTTTTCGAGGTTATTATTCGGAGCATTTAATAGAATATACTTGTTGTTTTTGGCTTTTTTAACCGCTTGAATACGAAACAATAATCGACTCAATAATTGCTTTTTAGCCTCAGATAGGTTTTCATTTTGAATTAAAACTGCTTGAGATTCAAGAATGGTTTCTACTTCTTTTAAACCATTCATAAACAAAGTGGATCCACTACTCACCAAGTCACAGATAGAATCGGCTAGTCCAATACCGGGTGCAATTTCTACGCTCCCACTAATTTCGTGGATTTCGGCATTTACATTGTTTTTGTTTAAAAACTGGCGAACCAATACTGGGTAACTAGTTGCTATTCGCTTGTTGGATAAGAATCCTGCACCTGTATAGTCTTCGCCTTTACGAATAGCAATGCACAATCTACACTTGCCAAAACCTAATTTTTCGCCAACTACTAATTTTTTGTTCTTTTCAAACACAACGTTCTCGCCAACAAAACCAATATCGGCTACAGCATCTTCAACATATTGAGGAATATCGTCGTCGCGTAAAAAATAAACTTCTATAGGAAAATTACTAGCATCGGCTTTTAATCTATTCACGCCATTACTAATATCAATGCCACATTCCTTTAATAAACGAATAGAATCATCGTGTAAACGACCACTTTTTTGAATGGCTAACCTAAGTTTTACAGGAGGTGTTACACTGTTTTGACTGTTTGTTTCTAACATAAAATTAATTTCAATACTGCCAAAGAATACCACTTCAGCATGGTTAGTTATAAAAAAAGCCTACCCGAGGGTAAGCTTTTTAATGTTTTATTCAAATACAAAAACACCAATAGCCTACCAGTTAGGTAAGTTATGATGGTGGTGGTGTAGTTGTGTTGTTTGCTTCATTAGGTTGCAAAAATAATGGCATAATCAGTTATAGGCAAATTTATTATTAACTTCCGCTTACAAAATCACTGTATGCACAAGTATTTATTAGCTAGTATCTGCGCAGTTCTATTATTTAATGGCCTTTCTGCACAGCAACAACGCAAACTAGTTTGGAGCGATGAGTTCAATTATAAAGGCTTACCCGACCTAAAAAAATGGAGTTACGATACTGGTGGACATGGATGGGGAAATAACGAAGCACAATATTATACCGCTAATAAATTAAAAAATGCCCGAGTAGAAAACGGCAATTTAATTATTGAAGCACACAAAGAAGCGATTCAAAATAAAAACTATAGTTCTGTAAGACTTGTATCAAAAGGCAAAGGAGACTGGACTTATGGACGTATAGAAGTTCGAGCCAAATTACCCAAGGGCCGCGGAACATGGCCTGCTATTTGGATGTTAGCATCCACCACGCCACTTAAATGGCCTGACGATGGCGAGATAGATATCATGGAACATGTAGGATTCGATCATGGAATGATTAACGGATCGATACATTGTAAAAAATACTACCACACCATTGGCACGCAAAAAACCGATTCTATTCCAGTGATGGATTGCTCCGAACATTTTCATGTGTATCAATTAGATTGGGATGCCGAAACAATAAAATTGGGGGTGGATAATATGGTATACTTCCAATTTAAAAATGAACATAGCGATCAAACAGGATGGCCTTTCAACAAACCTTTCCATTTATTGTTAAACGTAGCAATTGGTGGATTTTGGGGCGGAAAATTTGGAATAGACGATTCAATTTTTCCGCAACGTATGGAAATAGATTATGTACGGGTTTTTCAATAATAAAATTAAAGTATGAAAATGAATAGCAAATTATTTACAGCAGTTCTAGGATTATTCTTAACAAGCAGTTTATTAGCACAAGATGCTATCAGCTACCAAATGCCACCAAAAGCCATTGCAGACTTGCTTTTGGCTAAACCAACACCCAGTGTTAGTATCGATAGCAAAGCTAATTGGATACTATTAAGTGAGCGCAACTCTTACCCAACGGTAGAAGAATTAGGGCAACCAGAAATACGAATTGCAGGCTTAAGATTAAATCCTAATAATTATTCGCCAAGTAGACAAACCTATGTGAACAATTTTGTGTTGAAAAATATTCAAACAAAACAAGTGGCAACAATTAGTGGTTTGCCCACCACTATTTTAGCTAGTAATATTAGTTGGAATACTTCCGAAACAAAAATTGCATTTACCAATACAAATGCCACTAATATTAATTTATATGTAATTGATATTGCTACAAAAAAAGCAGTGAAAATAAATAAGCAAGCTGTCAATACTGTTTTAGGAAGCGCTTTTATTTGGCTTGACGACCAAACGATTTTATATAAATCAGCTATTCAGCCAGCCAATATGGTTCCTAAAAAATCTATCACACCCAAAGGGCCCACTATTCAACAAAATTTAGGCAAAGCAGCGCCTAGCGCCACTTATCAAGATTTAATCAAATCGCCTTACGACGAACAATTATTTGAATTTTATGCTAGCACGCAACTTATTCAAAATAAAAATGGCATAGAAACCCTAGTTGGAAAACCTTGTTTATTGGCAAGTTTTAGTACATCGCCCGACAAAAAATATTTACTACAACGCATCATTAAAAAACCCTTTTCTTATTTAGTGACTGCATATGGATTTCCAGCAACAATTGCAATTACAGACTTAAAAGGATCAATAGTAAAAATTGTTGCAGAATTACCTTCTTCAGAAGGCACACCATCTGGCAACGACAACACCCAAAATGTTCCCAGACTATTTGATTGGCGCGACGACGAAGCAGCAACCATTACTTGGGCAATGCCATTAGATAGTGGTTTGATAAAAAATAAAATGGAATTTCACGATGCTGTATTTTCATTAAGTGCGCCATTCACAGGCAACCCAACACAATTATTTAAAACACAAATGCGCTATGCAGGAACCAGTTGGGGCAATGCAACACTCGCATTGGTACAAGAAGTTTTACGCAGCAAACAGTTAAGCAGAATAAGTAGGTTTAATAGTACTACTAATATTGTAGAAAAATTATACGAACGCAACCAAACCGATGCTTATAACGATCCAGGAACACCAGTTACAAGTAAAAATCAATATGGCAGACCTGTTGTACTTACTACCAACAATGGCAGTAAATTATTAATGAATAATTTTATTGGCTCATCGGCAAAAGGAGACCTTCCTTTTTTAGCCAAGTTCGATTTAAGCAGCAAGCAGAATGAAATTATTTGGCGTTGCGCAGAAGGTGTTTATGAATATGTAACAGAGGTATTAGATGCCAATAAATTATTGGTCATTACGCGAAAAGAATCTCAAAAAGACGTACCAAATTATTATTTAAAAAATATCTTACAACCCAATACAGATATAGCTCTTACTAATTTTGGTAATCCTTATCCGGCATTAGATGGTGTAAGCAAACAAAAAGTAGCTTACAAAAGAGCCGATGGTGTTGACTTAACAGGCGACCTCTATTTACCAAGTGGTTATAATAAAGAAAAAGACGGCCCATTACCAATTTTAATGTGGGCTTATCCGCGTGAATTTAATAACGCAGCAGATGCAGCACAAGTTCGTGGATCTCAATCACGCTTTACGACCATTAGCTGGGCCTCGCCAATATTTTATGTTACACAAGGCTATGCTGTTTTAGACAATGCAGAATTTCCTATTGTAGCCGCAAGTGCCGATAAAAAACCCAACGATAATTTTGTTGCGCAGCTAGAAATGAATGCAGCTGCAGGAATTAATAAATTAACAGCAATGGGTGTGGGCGATAAAAACAGGGTGGCTGTTGGCGGACACAGTTATGGTGCATTTATGACTGCCAATTTATTAGCACATACAAATTTATTTAAAGCAGGTATTGCCAGAAGTGGTGCATACAATAGAACCCTTACCCCATTTGGTTTTCAAAACGAAGACCGTACTTATTGGCAGGCGCCAAATTTGTATTTTGAAATGAGCCCGTTTAGTTATGCCGATAAAATTAAAACGCCTATCTTATTAATTCATGGCGATACTGACGACAATCCGGGTACGTTTCCAATTAATAGCGAAAGATTATACAATGCCATTAAAGGCAATGGCGGAACAGTTCGATTTGTATTTTTACCTTATGAAGCACATAGTTATAGAGGCAAAGAAAACCTATTACATATGTTATGGGAACAAAATCAGTGGTTAGAAAAATATGTAAAAAACGCTAAATAAAAATCAGGTACTATGCAATTTCGATTAATTATTTTAAGCTTATTAATAAGCGTGTCTTGCTTTTCGCAGAAATATTTTTTATTTATAGGAACTTATACTGCCAGCACCAGTAAAGGGATTTATGTTTATGAGTTTGATGCTGCCACAGGAGAAACCAAATGGTTAAACAACACAGATAGTGCCTCTAACCCATCGTTTTTAACCATAGCACCAGATGGCAAGCATGTTTATGCTGTAAATGAAGTTAGCAGGCAGCAGGCCGGATTTGTTGCATCTTATGCCTTTGATGCAGCTACCGCCAAATTAACATTTGTAAACAAGCAATCGAGCGGTAGTGAAAACCCTTGCCATATTTCAATTTCAAAAGATGGTAAATGGTTGATGGCAGCTAACTATACGGGTGGAACACTAGCAAGTTTTCCGGTTAATGCAGACGGATCTATTGCTCCATTTGCACAACATATTATTCATACAGGCAAAAGTGTAGATGCTATTCGTCAAGACAGACCCCATGTGCATTCTGTATTTTTTTCGCCCGATGAAAAATACTTACTTACCCCCGATTTAGGTACCGATCAAATTAGTGTGTACCAGTTTCATACAAAATCGGCACAACCATTGCGTGCAGCAAATCCTGCGTATTTTACTACTGAACCAGGTAGTGGCCCAAGACATTTATGTTTTGCACCTAATGGAAAAAAATTATACGTAATTACTGAAATGGGTGGATCTGTTTCGGTATTCGATTATAAAAATGGACAGGCAAATTTTGCACAACAAATAGCTACACATCCATCAGCATACACAGGCCAACCTGGCAGTGCAGATATTCATATTACGCCCGACGGAAAATTTTTATACGCATCCAATAGAGGGAAGGAAAATAATATTGCTATTTTTAGTGTTGCCCCAGATGGCTTATTAAGTTCTATTGGCTACGAATCAACCAGGGGTGAAGGTCCACGTAATTTTAATATTGATCCTACAGGTAATTTTTTATTAGTTGCCAACCAAAAAACAGGTAATATTGAAGTGTTTAAAATTAACAAAAACTCTGGTTTATTAACGCATACTGGCACAACTTTACATATAGCAAATCCAGTTTGCATTAAATTTTTTCCGAAGCCATAACTATTTAGCAGAAAGCACTTCTATATCAAAAACCAATACACTATTGGGTGGAATTTTGCTGCTCCTACTACGAATACTATAGGCAATTGCAGATGGAATGATTAAACGAATCTTGCCACCTACTTTACACATGGTTAACCCTATTTGCCAACCTTTAATTAAACGCTTTAATGGAAAGATTGCAGGCTTGTCTTTTGTTTGATCAAACACAGTGCCGTTGCTTAACAATGTTCCTTTATAATTAACAGATAAAGTATCAGTGACTTTTACAAAAGCACCATTTCCTTCTTTTATTATTTGATAATACACACCTTCTTTTGATCCGGCAGTATCGATTTGTTTATTGTTGATGGCCTGAAAAATTAATTGTTGTTCTTTAATAGCCTGAAACAAACTATCGGCATTTTTAGTTACATCAATTACAGGTTTTATTTTTAAAGGATTGCGTGTAAATACTTGACCAAATTTAGCAGTTGGCGTTTGAAACCCGCCGTTCCATAAATAAAAACTACCCTCTTTTTCACCGCCACCATAGTCAATTCGGTCGCCCGCTTTACCAGTTGCATCGTACGAAAAACTAGACTGGGTAAGTTCTTGCCAATTACCATTTTCGCGTTGAATCCATTGGTTGCCAAAAAAGGCTTTGCGTTGTAATTGTCCATTGGCACCATCAAAGTTT
>JAPLEL010000224.1 GCA_026391415.1 Bacteroidota bacterium | reverse complement strand
ATAGTTTAAAAGCAGATTGGAGTTTGGTGTATTCAACAGCTTCTAACAATACCCCAGATCAATCAGAATTTAAACACCAATACCAAACAATAGTAACTCCCGGAGCTTTAGATAAGGTTCAGGGCATCAACCATACATGGTTGCATAATACCGATAAAGATGTTGCTGGGTATTTAAATTTTACTAAGTCTACAAAACTTTTTAACAGAGCAATAGATTTAAAAGCGGGTGTATTAGTAAGAAGTAAAAACAGAGATAATTTTTATAATCATTATAGTTTAAATCCGTTATTGAATTCTTTGTATACAAATATTAATAGTGCCATATTTATTTACAAGAATCCAGCAGATGGTGCTATAAATGCAACTGGAAATAATTATACATTTAAAGAAGATATTAATGCTGAATATATTCAAGCTAAATGGCAATTGTCTTCTAAATTAGAAGCAATAGGTGGTGTTAGAATAGAAAATACTAACCAACACTACGAAACAGAATTAGGGCCAGACGTAGAAGCAAAATCAGGTACTATTAAATACACCGACAAACTACCTAGTTTACAACTTAAATATTCACTTAACCAAACACAAAATTTAAGAATAGCTTATTATCAAGCAATTGCTAGGCCTGGTTTTGCAGAATTAATTCCTGATGGACCCGATGGCGAATTCTTTAAAGAGAAAGGTGATCCAGTTAATTTAAAACATACTACCTCCAATAACTTAGATATTCGTTATGAATTATATCCGGGTAATGCCGATCAGTTTTTAATTGGCGCTTTTTATAAAGACATCACTAATCCAATTGAAATTTCTGCAGTAAAACCAAAAAATATTAATAGCCTTTATTTATTACCAGTAAATAGTCCAAAAGCAACCAACTACGGACTAGAAGTGGTACTTACCAAATACTTTGGATCTTTTGGAATATCTGCTAACTATACTTATACCAATTCTAGCATTACAAGAGACAGTATGTTATTGTCTTATAAAAATGCTAGTGGAACTGCCTTTTTAAAATATGTTTCAGAAACTAGACCACTTCAAGGACAGTCAAATCATATAGGAAACGTTTCGTTGATTTATAAAAATCCTACAATAGGACTCGATATTCAAACAGCATTGGTTTACACAGGAGAAAGGGTTTCATTTGTTAGTCCATACTTTGGCTTGCACTATTGGCAGTCTCCAACTACACAGTTAGACCTTTCTTTTGAAAAGCGCATTGTTAAAAAACTATCTTTTTATGGTAAGATTAATAATTTAACGGATGCTCCACTTGAATTATCGTTACACCAGTCTTATAATAACTATTTGGCTGCAGCTGGCCGCCCAATTGCATTGCAAACAAATCCGGACAGTCAAATTATTATTCAAAGAGATTTTTATAAAACTTCTTACTTATTTGGATTACGTTATAAATTTTAATAATCCAACTTAACAAATACAACATGAAAAAATATTTATTGATACTAAGTTTTATTTCGAGCGCATTATTCTTTTCTTCTTGTAAAAAAACAAATGAAGACAAAAATTTGTGGGTAGCAGTTTTGCCACAAGCCACACCCATTAGCGATGCAAGTTGTTTGTCTGGTGCACTAAAAGGAACCATGTTAGCTGGCAAAACCTATAATATTTGTGGGGATATTTTTGTAAATGATGGCGATACTTTAATTATTCAAGAAGGGGTAACTGTTAATTTTGGTTCAGCAACTGTTGCTGCTCCTGTAGGATTAGGTGTTAAAGGGACCTTGCTTTGTTTGGGATCAAAAGAGAAGCCTATTATGCTTACTTATCCTGGCGTAACCAAAACAGACCAAAATGGTGCAAATCCAAATACAGCTCCAGCTTTACAGGGAAAATGGACTGGCGTTATTGGTGCCACTACCTGTAAATTAATGGTCGTTAAATGGACCCATATTGAATTTGGTGGTGGAACACTTAGTTCTGCATTAAAAAGTTTTACAGGAAGTAGTAGTCCTTATTCTATCTATTTTGCAAACCCAGCCGGTGTATTTGTGCTTGAAGATTCTTGGATTTATGGGAGTGTGGATGATCCATTTAGAATTAATGGTGGAAAAATGTCTGTGATGCGCAATACATTTGAAAAATGTGGTTATACAGGCGGAGAAGCAATGAATGCAAAAGCAGGTACCATTGGAGATTTTGCCTATAACTTATGTATTGGTATGGCAACAAACGGACCAAAATTATCAAACATTAATGTTTTACCAGGCTATCCTGCGTCGAATGTTAGAATGTATAATAATACCATCATCAATAGTGGCTATAGAAGATCTTCAGCTGGTAGAGGTGGTTCTTTAAATTTTGAAGAAGGGGCTGGTGGAATGGCCTATAATAATTTAATTGTTAACTGTAAATTTGGTTTAAGAGTGGTAGGAACGCCAATAGCTGATACAGCTAATTTACAATATGGCTACAATTATTATTATGCTGATTCTGTTTCTGTAGCAAGTCAATTTATTCCTTCGTTGTTGGTGAGTACCTGTATTAGTAAACCACAAGAAACTGATTTTCCTAAACCATCTACTTATTTGCCAGGTGGCTGGAAAGTAGGAGATATATATACTGCACCAAATTCAGTTGTAGGTGCTAATAATCCTCAATTCATCAATGCGCCAGTACCTTTGCCAAGTGGTTTAAAACTGGCTGATATTGCGGTTGTTGGAAATTATAATTTTTCTTTAAAGTCAACATCGCCTTGTTTAAATGTAGGATATACAGGATTTTCTCCAAGAGCTGATGTGCCTATTAATTTAAAATATGGTGCAACAGAAATTACCCCTCCAGGTAAAGATATTGGTTGTTATCAAAGCAATGGTAGAGGTAACCAACACTAATACGCAATAATAATATTATTAATTAGGTGTTATAATTTTATAACACCTTTTTTATTATAAAAACTTATTGAGCATTCAAGTGAATAGTAATACAGGCGCGCCTATTTTAATAGAAAAAAAGTTTGGGGGAATCATTCAAGATATTCATGATGGTGCAATTTTAGATACTTGGATTGAAAACAAATCAAGTATATTTAAAAAATGATATTCAATGATAATGGGTTTGTCTTTATTACTTTTAACAATAACCGGAACCTATTTATGGCATAAGCCAAGGCTAATTAAAAAACAAAAAGGAACAGCTTAAAACTTTTAAAATGTTTGTAAAATCTTCAAAGAACATTTCAGTATTAATTGTATTATTAGTACTTTTTTTTAATAATACTTTCATTAATGCACAGGGCAAAGACAGCATCATACAATTTGTATTTACATCAGATGTGCACTTTGGATTAACAAAAGACAATTTTAGGGGACAAAAAAATGTTTCAGCAGCTGCTGTAAATAAGGCAATGGCCGATGAAATTAATCAACTGAATAATAAAACTTTCCCATTAGACAATGGAGTACAAAGCAATAAAAGCATTAAATATTTAGACGCAATTGTTATTACTGGTGATATTGCCAATAGAATGGAAACAGGCATTCAGTCAGCTACAAAGTCTTGGAATGAGTTCAGTGCTATATTTGTAGACGGTTTAAAAATCAAAAAAACTAGTACCGAAAAATCAGATCTTTTAATTGTACCAGGCAATCATGATATGAGCAATGCTATTGGTTTTCACCGACCAATGACACCAAAAAAAGATCCAGCCTCTATGTTGGGTATTTATAACCTGATGTTTCCAAATGAAAAAAAGTTAACTGTTTTTGATAGCACACTTTGCCGAATACATTTTTCAAGAGATATTAAAGGGGTTCATTTTATTTTTTTAAGTCTTTGGCCCGATTCAACAGAACAGGTATGGATGGAAAAAGATTTAAAGAAGGTGAGCAAAAACACACCAGTATTGCTTTTTGCTCATTCGGTTCCATATGTAGAAGCTAGGTTTT
>JAPLEL010000204.1 GCA_026391415.1 Bacteroidota bacterium | reverse complement strand
TTTTATTTTTAAAATTGATTTTATGAATATCCCCATTTTCTATAAACTCTTTATGAATACTGTCTAATATACCATTTACAAATTGACCACTTTGGGCTGTACTATAATCCTTTGCCAAATCAATGTATTCGTTTATGGTTACTTTGGTTGGTATGGTTTCAAAATACAATAACTCACAAACCCCTAAACGCATTAGAATCATATCAATCAAAGCAATCCTTTCTGAATCCCAGTTTTTTAATTTGGGTTTTATCAATTCAGCGGTATAATCCTTTTTTTCAATGGCGGTAGTTAATAAGGTTCTGGCAAAATCCCATTTTTCTGCACCTACTAATTCTTGTATATTAAAAGATGCTGGTTTTTGAAGGTAGTTAAGCACCAATTGATCCATCATTTCAGCATCGTCGTCCCAATTAGAAAATAACTCCTCAATATGTGTAATAAAATCTTCATTAGGCAGCATCAAAGTAGTGAAAATCAATTTCATGATTTCTCTTTCCTTTAAAGTATCCCTACTTTGTGCGGTAATATATTCTTGGTATTTTTCGGTTAAAGTAAGGTCTTGATAGATCTTTTTAACCAATTCTTTATCAATTTTAAGCACTGGTTTTAGTGTTTCAATTGCTTTAATAAAACTCGCAGACTCCATTATTTGCCATAGTAATTCGTTGCCAGAGATTTTGGTATTTACATTCAAATCGGCATCTGATGGTAAATTTTTGGCTGCTCTCTGTCTAGAACTAGTTTCTGCAAAACGAGCCACTTCTGTAATGAAATAGACTAGATAAACAAACAATTCGGCTGTTTGATCTACATGTTTTTGTAACTGACTCACTGGGTTTTCAAACACATTTGGTGTTTCTGCCGTCTCTATCATGTAGAGCAACTGCATTACCTTAACACGTATATTTCTTCTACTAATCATCTATAAGAACTTATTTGGAAGGCGCGAAGGTATCAAATAAAATGAGCAGCACAAAAATACCTTATGCAATTTTGGCACAGAACTATTCAATTCAGCACCTATATTTGTAAAGTTTCTGACATAGTTTGCTATCTATCCTATCTGTTTTAGTCTGTTTGCTGAAAATATGACCTATAACACTTGACTGGCATAATAATCGACACACCAGAAACACATAATTAACTCAATCAAATAAAAAACAATAACGTATGGCTAAAAAATTGCACGTTACTCCGCTACATGACCGAGTAATCGTTAAGCCTGCCGCTGCTGAAGAGAAAACTGCAGGCGGAATCATCATCCCAGATACTGCTAAAGAAAAACCACAACGTGGTTCTATTGTTGCTGTGGGTACAGGTAAGAAAGATGAACCAATCACTGTTAAAATTGGCGACAATGTATTGTATGGCAAATATGCCGGTACAGAAATCACTATTGAAGGTCAAGATTTGTTGATCATGAGAGAAAGTGATATTCTAGCAATTGTTTAATCCATTTAATTCAAAGTCTTTTAATAGACCTGAACTACATAGATAACAATTCCTTTTTCTAACATTACAAAATCAGAATAAATGGCTAAACAAATTTTCTTCGATATCGAAGCAAGAAACAAAATGAAAAAAGGCGTTGACACCTTAGCCAACGCAGTTAAAGTAACCCTAGGACCAAAAGGTCGTAACGTGGTTATTGAAAAAAAATTCGGTGCACCACAAGTAACTAAAGATGGTGTTACAGTTGCAAAAGAAATAGAATTAGAAGATGCCATTGAGAACATGGGTGCTCAAATGGTAAAAGAAGTTGCTTCAAAAACAGAAGATATTGCTGGCGATGGTACAACTACTGCTACTGTTTTGGCTCAAGCAATCATTAGCGAAGGTTTGAAAAATGTTGCTGCTGGTGCAAATCCTATGGATTTAAAGCGCGGTATCGACAAAGCAGTTGCTAAAGTGATTGAAAGCTTACGTTCTCAATCTCAAGCAGTTGGTAACGATTCTAAAAAAATTGAACAAGTAGCAACTATTTCAGCAAACAGTGATAGCGAAATTGGCAAATTAATTGCTATGGCTATGGCTAAAGTTGGTAAAGAAGGTGTTATTACTGTTGAAGAAGCAAAAGGAACCGATACAACTGTAGACGTTGTAGAAGGTATGCAATTTGATCGTGGATATATCTCTCCATATTTCGTTACAAATAGCGAAAAAATGGAAGTTGAATTACAAAATCCATACATCTTAATTTACGATAAAAAGATCAGCGCAATGAAAGACATTCTTCATATTTTGGAGAAAGTTGCACAAAGTGGTCGTCCATTAGCAATCATTGCTGAAGATTTAGAAGGTGAAGCATTGGCTACATTGGTAGTAAACAAATTACGTGGTACTTTAAAAGTAGCTGCTGTTAAAGCACCTGGTTTTGGAGATCGTCGTAAAGAAATGCTTACCGATATTGCTATCTTAACTGCTGGTACTGTTATTAGTGAAGAGCAAGGATTCAAATTAGAAAATGCAGACCTTTCTTATTTAGGTCAAGCAGCTTCTATTACTATTGATAAAGACAACACAACTGTAGTTGGTGGTAAAGGCAAAAAAGCCGATATCGTTTCTCGTGTTAATCAAATCAAAGCACAGGTTGAAAATACCACTTCTGATTATGATCGCGAAAAATTACAAGAGCGTTTGGCTAAATTAAGCGGTGGTGTTGCAGTATTATATGTAGGTGCTGCTACAGAAGTTGAAATGAAAGAAAAGAAAGATCGTGTAGACGATGCTTTACACGCAACGCGGGCTGCTGTTGAAGAAGGTATTGTACCTGGTGGTGGTGTTGCTTATATCCGTGCTGTTGAATCATTGGAGAAAATGAAAGGTTCTAACCAAGATGAAACGACTGGTATACAAATCATCAAAAGAGCCATTGAAGAACCATTACGCCAAATTGTTATCAATAGCGGTATTGAAGGTTCTATTGTTGTTCAAAAAATCAAAGAAGGAAAAGGCGATTATGGATTCAATGCTCGTACAGAAGTTTACGAGAACTTGTTTAAAGCAGGTGTAATTGATCCTACTAAAGTAACACGTGTTGCATTAGAAAATGCAGCATCAATTGCAGCTATGTTGTTAACAACAGAATGTGTAATTGCAGACAGACCAAAACCTGAAGCTGCTGCTGGCCATCATGGTGGCGCTCCTGATATGGGCGGAATGGGTTACTAGTCTATTCAAGCATATTCTAAAAAATCCCGATACAATTGTATTGGGATTTTTTATGTAATACATTGTTGCTTTAGTTAATTTTGAGTCATGTTATCTACATCAGAAAAAGCATTTCTAGCCTATTGGTCTAACAAAAGAGAAGGGTATAAAACCTCTATTAGGCCATTATTAATAGGAATATCAGTTGGTTTTGCCATTGGTACGGGTATTTTAATGGTCATCTACTTAGGTTGGTACGAAAGAGCTAATATGCAAGCTAACACACAGTTCTCTTCTATTTTATTTCTGTTAGCTATTATAGGAATTTCTATTTTCATGGGATTTTTATATAGAAATTATCAATGGGAAAATAATGAACAACGATATTTGCAAATCAATACTAAATTAACTCGACTTAAAAAAAATCAAGCAAATGCAGCCATTGACGTATAAATTGCGTCTTTATATTAAATCTATGTACATGAAAAAAATGTTATTCGTTGGAATTTTGATGGTTTTTGGATTCCTTTCTTGTGGAAAAAAAGATACAGGTTGTCAACCTGCTACTGCTGCGTCTGAAAAAGCTGCTTTGGTAGCTTATTGTACTGCTAATGCTATTAATTATACCGAACATAGTTCTGGGATGCTTTATGAAGTAATTACTGCTGGTACGGGAATGGCACCAGCACTAACTTCAAAAGTTTTTATTACTTATAGTGGAAAATTATTTAATGGGACTGTTTTTGACGCACAAACCAATGCAACTTTAACTGGTTGGACATTAAATTCATTAATTGATGGTTGGAAAATTGGTTTGCCATTAATTAAAAAAGGTGGACGTATTAAACTGGTTATTCCCTCATCTTTGGCCTATGGTTGTTCTGGAGCTGGAACAAGTATTCCATCTAATACACCATTGTTTTTTGATGTAAGCTTAATAGACGTTCAATAAATATATATTACATTTTATTTATATAATTCAACACTAAAAGGTTTAAATTTTGTAATTTCTTGTCATTTTAAATAGAAAGAAAT
>JAPLEL010000036.1 GCA_026391415.1 Bacteroidota bacterium | reverse complement strand
TTAGCCAACCGAAATGCATTCAATAGCAGCAAATGGCAAGGGATGGATAGGTAATGTATTAAGTTATGCCCGTTATGAATTTGGAGGTCAGCATGCAAAAAATGCACTTGACTCACCGCAAGTATTATCAAAAGAAGTATTTAGAATTAGAAAAGAAATTGGAACAAGAACTAGTTCATGGACATTAGATGAATTAAAGCAAGTAGTAGATACTTTAAATATGGGGAACAAGAAAGAAAAGAAGAAAAAATAGCTGTTTTATTACCCTACTTTATTTGAATATTTATGTCGGATTGCTAGAAGCATTTTGAATTTGTAATACTATTAATTTCAAATAATGAAATACTTTTTGTTATCATATTTATTTTTACAGCTTTTTTTATTTTCAAATGCACAAATAAAACCTTTCAAATTTGCATTTATAAGTGATACACATATTGGTTCGCCCAATGGAGGCTCTGAAGAAGATTTACGCAGAACCATTCGTGATATCAATCAAATGAAAGATATTGCTTTTGTAGTTATAACAGGCGATATTACAGAACTAGGAAAAGATTCAGAAATAGCACTTGCTAAAAAAATATTGGATAGTTTACAAATTCCAATGTATATCATTCCGGGTAATCACGACAGTGGCTGGAGTGAAAGTGGTGCCGCAACTTTTAATGAAATATTTGGTAGCGATAAGTTTACATTTAGTTACAATGGAATACGTTTTTTAGGATGTGCATCAGGCCCCTATTTAAGAATGAGTGATGGACATATTCCTAGAGACGCTATTAATTGGATGAATACTGAACTAACTAAATTAGGTCCACAAGAACCCATTATTTTTTTAAACCACTATCCAATTGACAATAGTTTAGACAATTGGTACGACGCAACCAATGCACTAAAAACCCGCAACATCATTGCTATTTTATGCGGACATGGACATAATAATCATGCCATGAATTTCGAAGGAATTCCTGCAACGATGGGGCGTTCTAACCTTCGGGCAAAAACTGCTATTGGCGGATACAATATTGTTGAAGTAACTGCAGATTCTCTTCTTTTTAGCGAAAGAAAACCAGGCCTTAAAACACTACCTGTTTGGAGAAAGATAAAAATAGAAAATCAGCATTTCAATAAAGATTCAATAAAATACGAAAGGCCATCTTATGCCATTAATGATTCTTTTCCACTAAAAGTTACATGGCGTTATACTAGTGATGCAAATATTGTTTCAACACCTGCATCTAATAAACAAATTGTTGTTTTTGGAAATAGCAATGGATTAATTCAGGCCATTAATTATAAGAACGGAAATAAAATTTGGTCATACATAACCAAGGGCGGCATCTATTCTTCACCCGCAATTCAAAACAATAAAGTAATTGTTGGTTCTAGTGATAAGCAAGTGTATTGTTTGAATAGTACTACCGGAAAACTTATGTGGAAATTCGCAGCCAATGCAGCGGTATTAGGCGCTCCGTTAATTGAAAATAATATTGTTTATATCGGCGCTAGCGATCATCATTTTTATGCATTGAACATCAATGATGGAAAATTAGTTTGGAGTTTTGATGGCCTAAATGGACCTGTAATGAGCTTGCCTGTTATTTACCAAGAGAAAATTATTTTTGGTGCATGGGATAACCATTTATATGCTTTAAATAAAAATAATGGCAACTTAATTTGGAAATGGAATAATGGTTCTCCTATTATAAATTATTCTCCTGCCGCTTGCATTCCAGTTATAAAAGACAGCATTGTGTATATAGTTGCGCCAGATAGATATTTAACTGCTATTAATATACATTCAGGCAAAGCCTTATGGCGCAACAATGAATCAACCGTACGCGAATCAATTGGTATTTCGGTAAATGGCAATTATGTGTATGGCAAAACAATGAATGATACAATTGTAGCATTTACAACTTGCGCAACCTTTCAAAAATCGGCCTGGAAAATGAATGCAGGCTTTGGGTATGAACATGTTCCAAGTATGCTGATTGAAAAAAATGGCATACTATTCTTTGGCACAAAAAATGGAAGGGTATATGCAATAAATGCTGCCAATCAATCTATACATTGGATTCATAAAATTGATAACTCAATGGTGAACACCGTTAATGTGATTGATAAAAACCATGTAATAGCAGCTACTATGGATGGAAAGGTTGAATTAATTGAGGGTTTTTAAATTGGATCTATCATTACTGTCCTTACTATTATTTAATTTCAACTACAGGATTCTCTTTTAAAAATCCAATTGATTGTAAAAACGCATCCGTTTCAAAAACTGTTTTTTTATAATACTCTAAGTTTTTATAGTTGAAAAATCCATGCACTTGCCCTTCATACAATTTAAGGACACATTGACTTTTCACTTTCTCCATTGCTTTTTGAAAGTATTTAGCAGTTTCTACTGGTATTAGTTGGTCATTGGTTCCCAAGAAAATAATAGCTGGAGGCATTCCTTCTCTAATATTATGAAGTGGCGAAAAATTCTTATACGCCTCTCCAATTTTATTATAACCATATCCCCCTGGACCATTATCTATAACTGGATTATACAATACCAATGCGTTCGGAATACAGCTTGTTGATTTGTTATCTGAACTTTCATTATAATCATTAATTAAAGCAGTGGCAGCTGCAAGATGCCCTCCGGCAGAACCACCAGCTGCAACCATTTTTGATGTGTCTATATGAAATTTATTTGCGTTTTCTCTTAAAAATCGAATAGAAGATTTAGCGTCTTTTAATGATTCAAATGGCGTGGATTGTTGTCTTTCTTTAACCCTGTAATCAACAAGAACACAAACCATTCCTCTTTGTATAAAATACTTTGCTTGTGGTTCAAATTGACTAGTACTTCCACTACTCCATCCACCGCCAAAATAGAAAACTATAACAGGATATTTTTTTGCTGAATCCATTGATTCAGGATTATATATCTCCATGTATAATTTAGTGTCTTCAATTTGCTATTTTTTTGCTGAATCCATTGATTCAGGATTATATATCTCCATGTATAATTTAGTGTCATTAATTTGCTTGTACAATATTTTTTGTTGCGCGTTTGCTGAGGAATATCCTATTAAACAAGTCAAGATGATAACTAATATGTGTTTACTATTCATTTTTATTTTTTTAGACATTGAAAAAAGCAATCCCATATTAATTATTTTCATTTTGCTAAGCAATACCAAAATCAAATATAGTTAAGCTTTCTCCATCTCATTCAAAGCTTTTACAAGCTGATCAAGCTCTTTGGGTGTTGTATAAATATTTGGTGTAATACGGCAGCCTTGGATATTTTCTTTCTTCACATATAAAAATCCACCACCCAAAGGTACACTTAGCCATTTGTGCAGGATTTTATTTCAATTTACCAGTTACTTGAATATGATTTTTTTATATTTTCAGGTGGCTAGGCTAAACTTAATATTGATATAAAGAGGACTAAAATATTCTTACCTTGAACTGCCTGAAGCTGTTTTGCTAAAATAGCAGCTTTTAAATTGCTAGTAAAGAATTTTAATAAAATGAAAATAAACTTTGATTATACTATTAATAAATTATTTCTTATGAAAAAAAAATCAATTAACCCTAATTTTTTCAACGGTGTCTGGTTGTATATTTTTTTTCTTTTACTCTTTGTGAATATTGGATTTTCTCAGTCTTCCAATAAAGTATTTCCGGGAGCCAATGAAAAAACACCAGCTAGGTCGGAATATTTTTCTTGGATCAATAATACCAATGAAGGAACCACCGAAAAACAAACTTTGAGCAACCTCAATTTTTTTCAATTTTTACACGATGAATATGGTATGGTGTTGGATATTTATGCTTTTGATGCAGGGGCAATTGATGGTGCGGGTTATTACGGGTCGATGTTTTCAAATAAATTTAAAACCCAGTTTCCAAATGGCTTACTGGGCTTGGCAAATAAGTCTGTAAAAATGGGTACCCGATTTGGTATATGGGGTGGACCGGATGGTTTTGGAATTACTCCCGAAGAAGAAATGCGTCGCCAAGAAATGATGGTTTCCCTTTGCCGTGATTACCGTTTTGAACTTTTTAAATTTGATGCTGTTTGCGGAGACTTGAGAAATAATAAGCAAGATGCATTTATTAAAATGATGACCGAATGCAGAAAATATAGTCCTAATCTTATTCTACTCAATCACCGAATTAATCTTGGAACAGAGGCAATTAAACATGCAACTACTTGGCTGCTTGGTGGTGCAGAAACCTATATTGATGTTCACATGACTAATAGCCAGACTGCCACGCATCACAGGGTAGGCGCACTTTCTAGAGATCTTGTTCCTGGATTGCAACGCTTAACCGAGGATCACGGTGTTTGCCTTTCTTCCTGCCTCGATTATTGGGAAGATGATTTGGTTCTTCAGGCATTTAATCGAAATTTAATTCTTGCCCCAGAGATCTATGGTAATCCTTGGTTCTTACGAGATGATGAATATCCCAAACTTGCAAGACTATTTAATTTAACTAGAAAGTATAAAGAAATACTTGTGAATGGAATTGTTTTACCAGAAGATAAATATGGTGAAAAAGCTGTTTCAAGAGGCGATGCAAAAACGCGTCTAATCACACTTCGAAATTTAACTTGGGAGCCTATTACCAAAACAATAAAATTAGACGAAGAGATTGGACTCGGCGAAGGCTCTGTGGTTGAATTAAGGCAATTCCATCCAGTAGAAAAAATGATTGGTCGATATCAAAAAGGACAAACGGTAAAAATTGAAATACTTCCATTTCGTTCCACTCTTTTATTAGCTTCTTACGAAAAAATTTCTGAACCATCTATTGAAGGTTGTGATTACGAAATAGTAAGGGATGTAGTAGGAAAACCATTAAAAATTAATTTACTTGCTTTACCAGGTGAAAAAAAGAATATCAGTTTTCATGATGCTGAGCATTCTTTTCTGAAGGCAATGATTGATGGTAAACCAATCAATGAATTGCTAGATAATAAATCACATGAAATAATTTTTTCCGGAACACCACTTAAAGAAAAGTATCACCGAAAATTGGGTGATTTGACACCAATTTCCGTACCTGATGATGCAGAAGCACTTTATGAAGCAACTTGCTTTGCTGCAGATAATAATGCGTTAGAGGCACGTTCGATATTGCGTTCTGGACCAACAAAAATTCCTCAGGTACAGAAAGCAAGGGATGCTTTTTTTACCCAGCAATTATTTGTGGATCGTGGATTATGGGACCGAAATCTTTTTGATGCTGACCTCAAAACTTCTTTTTATCCAAGTAGACGACAAGGTAGAACGGATTTGCGCATCAATGGTGGGGCATTTCGATTAGACTTAGGTACCATAACTCCACTCGACAGTATAAAAATTATTGTTGGAGACGAGCAAGGACTTCAGCCATTTAAATCTTTTGAAGCCATCCGGGTACAAACATCTGCTGATTTAAAAACCTGGTCAACTATTCTGTTAGTGGCCGGAAAAGTGATGATTTTACAGTTAGACAAATCTAAACCAATTAGATATGTACGCTTCCCTAATTCTCCTGAAAAAATATTAGAGATTGAAGCTTTCTTGAATGGAAAGGCAGTGAAAAGAACCCTTTGGAGAGCCTCTAATTTATTCAGTCCTTACCGCCAAATGACTGCAAAAGCCGCATTTCAACATAGCTTTATGCTCAATGAAATTCCCAAAGGAAGTTACTTGGCTGTAGCACTTAATGGGATTCACGGAATTGAAGGAGCTTATGCCGCCTTACTTGTAAATGGAAAACTAGTTGGGGCACCCGATAGAAGTATATCTTATAGATGCAATTCATGGGAATATCCTGTGCCATTAGACGATTCAAACTATACCTATTATTTTCCTTTAACTGAAGATATGAAAGGATCAAAAATCGATGCGGTAGTAATGGTAATGAAAGATGGTGTTGCAAAATTTAAACCCGAAGTATGGATTACATCCTATCCGATTCCTTATGAAAAGAAAGAACTAATACTTTATAAAAAATAGACTACTAATAATAAATTTTTAAAAATGAGAATTACAAGTTTTATTCTGTTTTTTTTATTCCTAACAATAGGAAGCGTAACGTATTGCCAAGTTCGTCCGAACCATATTTTTGATGATAATATGGTATTACAGCGTGAACAGCCCGTTAGAATATGGGGATCAGCAGCTCCACTGGAGAATATCAAAATTGAGTTTGGGGGGCAGGTTAAATTTTGTAATGCAAATAAGTTGGGGGAATGGTTCATCTATCTCGATCCAATGATAGCAAGTGCACAGTCAAGGAATATGAAAGTGTCGGGTAAAAACAGTTTAGTACTTTTCAAAAATGTACTAGTTGGGGATGTATGGATACTCGGAGGGCAGAGTAATATGGAGCTTGACCTAGCAGCACTCTTTCATGGGGATGCTGAAATTTTATCGGCCAATTTTCCGAATATTCGACTGATGACCATACCAAGTTCTGCAGACCAATTACCAAAGAAGGAATTTGAGCGAATAAATGAATATGATAGCTGGCTTGAACGATATGATAAGAAAGGCTCTTGGTTCACTTGTACACCCGCAACAGTTGCTACATTTTCGGGCTTGGGGTATATTTTCGGCAGGCGCATTCATATGGTTAGCAAGATACCAATTGGATTAATTGATTTGTCATTGGGGGGCACAACTCTAGAAGCATGGTTATCTCCTAAAACGCTGCTTTCAATGCCTGAAAATAGTTCTCTGCTAAAACAATGGAATGATAAGGAAGCCGCATTCGATCCGGTGGAAGACCTCAAAATAAAAATTATTAATTGGGAGAAAAGAACTGCTGAACAAAAAAAGAGAGGTGAGGATACAGCACCAAAGCCGGTAGAACCTTCTGTAAGACCGGCACTTGTTAGAAATTTTCCGGGATCATCGTATACAGGAATGGTAGCTA
>JAPLEL010000283.1 GCA_026391415.1 Bacteroidota bacterium | reverse complement strand
TTATAGTAAGATGGTAGCTTAATTAATTTTTTATTTGATGTGAGTGGCTTATGCAATTGAAGCGTATTTTTTACTTTTTTGGATTTTTCATTTTATCACTAATACTAGTGGTAAGCGTTTCTGCGCAAACTCCTACAAGTATCAATTCTAATTTACTTACAAGGTCAGGATCAAGTACAGGAATGACTGTAGACGATAGAGGGCGGCCAATTAAAAAAGAAAGTAAGTCCGATTCTTTACAACACCGAGATGCTTTTGCAGACTCTATTACCATCTATTACCGTTATTTTGATTCTACTCGTAATAGGATTATAGATTCATCTATTACCGATTTTTATGCTAGAAATCCATTGGCGGCCAATTACCATACACTTGGTAATTATGGCTCTGCAGCGCAGTCGTATTTGTTTAGCCCCAATCAAAAAATAGGGTTCGATGAAGGACTACACCAATACGATGCGTATAAGTTTACACTAGAGAATACAAAGTTTTATCAAACTACTCGACCATACTCTGAATTAGTCTATTTGTTAGGGAGTAAGGCAGAACAATTAATAAGTGTATTACTAACCCAGAATAAAAAAAGCAATTTCAATTATGCTTTTGAATATCGATTTAGTAATACCCCAGGGTTTTTAAAAACACAAAATTCAAGCCATAATAATTTTAGAATTACTACCCATTATCAATCGAAAAATAAAAAATACGAATCGTTTTTTATATACTTATCTAATAAAGCAGCGTCGTCGGAAAATGGCGGATTACAGAATGCCAAAAAATTAGATAGCCTTTCGTTGAACGATCCATTTGAATTAGAAACGCGTTTAGGCAGGGCAGGATCAATGAGTAGGAACCCATTTAATACGGCCATCAACACAGGTAACACTTATAAAGAAACAACTGTTTTGTATAAGCACCATTTCGATTTTGGAAAGTTAGATTCGCTAGTAACTGATTCCATTACCATTAAAATATTCTATCCTCGATTTAGGCTAGAACATACACTGAAATTGGGTTCTAGCAGTTATGGGTTTTCTGATATTTCTGCAGATTCAACTAATTATGTAAAGTATTTTAACTACAAATTACCCAAGGCTTTTGGGGATACATTTCAATACAAAGATGCTTGGACTGAAATAAATAACGAGTTTAGTATTATTACTTTCCCTGATAAAAATAACCAAAGTCAATTTTTAAAAGCTGGGATTGCTTTACAAAACTTAAGCGGATTGTTTGATCCTTTATCGACCCAGCATAGTTTTTATAATATTTATGGGTTAGGGGAATACCGTAATAGATCACGCAACCAAAAATGGGATATAGAAGCCAATGGGCAACTGTATTTAAATGGTTTAAATGCTGGAGACTATTCGGCGTATATAAGTATGAAAAGCTTGCTAGGAAAGCAAATTGGGTCTTTAAATATTGGTGCTCAAAACACCAATAAATCTCCAGCATTTATGCTGAATACTTTAAGTAGCTATCCTGTAAAAAACAAAATAGGATTTAAAAAAGAAAATATTTTTAGATTCTTTTTACAATACGATAATCCTAAAATAGGTTGGAAATTAAATGCAGAATATTTTGTAGTAAATAACTATGTGTATTTTGATAGTTTCTTTACCGCACGTCAAGAGGCAAGCTTGTTTAATGTTTTGCATATTAGTGCAGAGAAAAAGTTAGCCGTTTCAAGGCATTGGAATTTCTATACTGAAATTCATATGCAACAAACAACAGGAGATCCTCCTGTGAATTTGCCTTTCTTGTATACGCGAAATCGAATTGCATTTGAAGGTAATTTCTTTACTAATTTATTTATTTCAACGGGCTTAGAATTGCGCTACCAAACGCCTTATAAAGCAGATGGCTATTCGCCTTTTCTAGGACAATTTTATTATCAAAATACACAGACAATTAATAACCGTCCAGATATTAGTGCGTATTTAAACTTTAGAATTAAAAGCTTTAAAGCTTTTTTACGCGTAGAAAATTTGAACACCATCAATCCTAGTGATGGGTTCAAATTTAATCATCATAATTTTTCTGTAGAACAATATCCAAACCCTGGCATGTGGGTGCGGTTTGGGGTTTGGTGGAATTTTGTGAACTAGTAATTACGCTTATATTATTCTTCGGTTTTATTTTTCAAGCTCATTAATAAACTATAAGCACCTTTCAAAACAAATTTTTGAGGAATTAATTTTTCTGAATTTTGTATTCCGGTAAATCCTTTTTCTGTAGTTCCTGTAACTAGCTCTATCATTGTAAATTCATTACCTTTTTCTTGGGCAAATGCGTATTCTTTATTATTGAATCGAACAATTGCATCGGTTGGTAGAACATAGCATTTCGAGTTTTTTATTTGAATTTCTGCATTCATATAAGTTCCAGGAACCAATGTTTTTTCGTAGTCTTCAAAATGACAGTGCACGTCAATACTCCTTTCTGTAGATATATCTTTTCCAATTAATAGAATTTCACAAGGATGTTTTTTATTTGGTTGATTGTTTGTGAATGCGAATAGTTTTTGTCCGATAAACAGTTGAGCAATATCTTTTTCAAATATTTTCAACGCTAAATGAATATCTGTAGGATTAATTAATTCAAAAAGTACGTCTGTGGGAGAAACATATTTGCCAATATTTACATTCACTTTTGACACATAGCCATTAATAGGGGAAATGATATTAATACTACTAGAAATAGTAAAAGGGGTAAGATTAGTAGTATTGATTCCTACTAATTGTAGCTTTTCATTTAATGCACCAATTAGTACCTGTTGACTTTTATAATCTGTTTCGGCTTGTTGGAATACTTTATCGCTACTTGCTTGACTTTTATTTAATTCCTTTTGTCGTTGATATTCATTTTCAAGAAAACGAATTTTTTTTTTTTTTTTTAAATAGTCTTGCTGTAATTGAATGTATTGCTCACCTTCTACAATAGCAATTGTTTCTCCTTTGTGTATGGGTTGTCCGGGTAATAATTTTGTAGATTTTAAATAACCGCCAAGTGGCACACTAATACTTATCATATTTTGTGGTGGCACATCAATTTTACCATTAACTTTTAAAATGGAGGCTATTTCCATTTGTTGTAGGCTCCCTAATTCAATACCAGCATTTTTCATCTGGCTATCATTTAGCAAAACACGATTTGTGTTTGCAATGGGTGTTGTTTTTTCTGCTTCTGTTTCTGTTT
>JAPLEL010000028.1 GCA_026391415.1 Bacteroidota bacterium | reverse complement strand
TATTACTATAGTCATACGACCACAATTCCAAAACAAACACTTGTTCAAAATAGCTCAAAAACAGACATATTACCTGGTAAAACAAAAGCTACATTAACCTTAGATGATGGTAAGAAAATTCTGTTAGATGACGCCAAAAATGCAATATTGGCAAAACAGGGAACTACTATTATTGATAATCTTGAAGGGAAACTTAATTATAAAGGGGGTGCTTCAGATGCTATTCGCTATAATACCCTTACAACACAAAAGGGTGAGCAATATGCCATCACTTTAAATGATGGAACAGAAGTTTTTTTAGATGCTTCTAGCTCAATTCGTTTTCCTGTTGTATTTAGTGGTTTAGAAAGAGAAGTTGCTATTAATGGTCGTGCTTATTTTCATGTTGCTTCAGATAAAACCAAACCATTTTTTGTTGTAAAAGGCGATAAAAAGGTAAGGGTTTATGGAACGCAGTTTAATGTGAGTGCATATGATAACGAGTCTTCCATGAAGGTTACGCTTATACAGGGAAGTGTAAAAGTAATTAATGGCAATACAGAGGGAATGTTATTACCATCACAACAGGCCGTACTGTCGAAAAATAGCACAGCAATTAGTATTGTTGATAATGTTGATTTAGAGCAATGTATTGCCTGGAAGAATGGTGTTATTGCCATACATCACGCAGAAGTAAATGAAATTTTAATGGAGATGGAAAGATGGTATGATATTGACATTGAAATTGTGGGTAAACTACCAAAAAGAGATTTGTATTTTGATGTTTCAAGAAAGGCTAAACTTTCTGAGCTATTGCATATTCTAGAAATTTATCATATTAAATATTCATTAGATGCTGTAAAAAGAAAATTAATTGTGAATTCATAAAACAAAAGCCGCCTCAATACTAGTTGAGACGGCAGATGTTTAGGCTCGTTCGTTTAAAAGTCGTCGCAGACTTCTTATTGTAAACCCAAACAAATCAAAACTATGCATTCGATTGCTAATGGCAAAATGTTGCCATATCCAACATTCTCTATTAATTTAAAACTAATTATGAAACTATTGTCTATTATGCTGCTTGCTGCTAGTTTGCAAGTAAGTGCTACCGGACTTGGCCAGATTAGATTGGCAGAGAAGAAGGCGCCACTTGAAAAGGTGTTGAAATCCATTAAAAATCAAAGTGGATATGATTTAGTATATGATATATCTATGCTAAATCAACAAGCCAAACCGGTTGATATTATTGCTAAGAACATTACTGTTGAGCAAGCGCTACAAATGATTTTTGAAAAACAAGATCTTACTTATGAAATTATAAGTAAAATAATTGTGGTAAAAGAAAAGCCTGTAGTAGTAGAATTAAATCAGGTGATTGAATCACTGCCTCCTCCATTCATTGTAACTGGTAAAGTATTAAATGAAGAAGGGCAACCTTTAATTGGTGCCACTGTAAAATTAAAGGGCGGACAACTGATTACTAAAACTGATGCGAATGGAATCTTTACCATCAGTTTGCCTAATAGTAAAGGTGTATTAGTTTTTAGTTATGTTGGTTATACAGATCAAGAAATGCCTGTAGCAAACAAAAGTCAAATCAATATAACTTTAAAAGAAATTGTTTCAAGTTTAAACGATGTTGTAATAGTTGGATATGGATCAGTTAAGCGTAGAGATTTGACAGGTTCTGTAGCGAGTATTAAAGCTGAAGACATTGAAAAAAGTGTTGATCTTTCATTGAATGGTGCAGTACAGGGTAGACTATCTGGAGTGCAAGTTGTATCTACAGATGGTGCGCCGGGTGCTGCTTCTAGCTTGAGTGTTAGAGGTGGGTCTTCTATTTCTGCCAGTAATGAGCCCTTGTATGTGATTGATGGATTTCCTCAATTTGGCGGGTCTAACTTAAATATTAATCCAGGCGATATTGCAAATATTGAAGTATTAAAAGACGCATCTGCAACAGCTATTTATGGTTCGAGAGGTGCAAATGGCGTAGTAATAATTACTACTAAAAAAGGTGAAACAGGTAAGTTTACAATTAATTATGATAACTATATTAGTAGTCAGCAAATAGTAAAAAAGCTGGATGTGCTTGATGCAACACAATATGCTTTTTCACAACATCTTTTATTATCAAGCCCTTCTGGTTCTGGTACCGATCAATTGTATGCAAATTGGGCTACTTATAAAGATTCTACCTCAATCAATTGGCAGGATTTAGTGTATAAGAAAGCTATTTTACAAAACCATAATTTATCATTTGCTGTTGGAACTAAAGATTTAAAATTATCAGGTTCTGTTTCTTATACAGGTCAAGATGGAATAGCTGTAGGAACTGATTTCAATAGAATTACTGGCCGTATAAATGCCATTGCTACAATCAATAAATTTATAACTAGTGGAACAACAATATACTTGTCTAAAAGTAATACCAATGGTCCATCTTTAAATGGTGAAACAGGCATTGCATATGCAATTTTACAAGCCAGACCAATTGTACCAAATGCTAATTTGGCTGATTTGCTTGATCAAAGTTTGATTGGAGATTTAGGTACCAATAATGTAAACAATCCTATAAAAGAATTAACGCTTCCAAAATTAAATTATGCAGATTTTGTTGCAAATTTTAATACCTATTTACAAATTACTATTGCCAAAGGATTAACAGTTAAACTTAGTGCTAGTGGTAAATACCAACAAAATGGCAATAATCAGTTTTATCCAAGTACAAGTGCACCAGGTAGAACCTTAAATGGGGTAGCCAGAATTAGTTCAAATAATATTACAGATTGGTTAAATGAAAATACTGTAACCTACAATAAAGCATTTAATAAAAAACATGTATTAAATGTTGTGGCAGGTTTTTCTGCACAAAATAATGTTACAAATAGTGCCACAGAAGGCGCAAGTAATTTTTCTATTCAAAGTTTGGGCTATAATAATATTGGATTGGGTGCAGGATATATTCCGCCAACATCGAATTATATTAATCAAGGCTTGGAGAGTTTATTAGGTAGGGTGAATTATACACTAATGGATAAATATTTATTTACTGCTAGTGTTAGGTCTGATGGAAGTTCTAAATTCCAAGTACAAAAGTGGAGTACGTTTCCATCAGCAGCTTTTGCTTGGAAAGTATCGGAAGAAAAATTCATGTCTTCCGTTAAATTTATTTCCAATTTAAAAATTCGTACAAGTTGGGGTATGACGGGTAACCAATCGATTGCTCCTTATTCTACTTATACAAAATACCAAGCCTATAATCCAATTGCCAATGAGCAATTGATGGTGGGTGTTGCACCTTCTCAATTAGGAAATATAAAACTTAAATGGGAAACAACTATTCAAAGTGATATTGGTGTTGATTTGGGTTTGTTTAAAGACAGGCTTTCCATTACAGCAGATGTGTATTACAAAAAAAGTAGAGACTTATTATTAAACTCACCAATTTCATTATATTCTGGGTACACTTCTGTATATAGAAATGTAGGAGATATTGAAGTGAAAGGTTTTGAACTAAGTTTAAATTCAGCCAATTTAGTTGGAAAATTAAAATGGAATTCTAGTTTTAATATTGCATTTAATAGAAGTAAAGTATTGTCTTTAAATGATAACCAAACATTCTTTGCTACAGGTATTTTAGGAAGAAGGGTTGTAGGTCAATATCTTGTTAAAGTGGGAGATCCGCTTGGTCAAATGTATGGATACAAATATGCGGGTCAATTTAAAACACAAGAAGAATTAATAAACGGCGCTCAAATTGCAGGTGCTTCTGTGTTGGGTTCAAAAAGATATGTAGATATAAGTGGTGCTAATGGAGTTCCTGATGGCAAGATTGATCAAAATGATATGACAGCCCTTGGCAATGGTAATCCACTGTTTTTTGGAGGGTTAAATAATGAGTTTAGATATAAGTCATTTGAGTTAAGCTTACTATTTACTTATTCTTATGGCAATAAAATTTTAAATTCTTTAAAAAGTGTATTGACAAGACCACAGTCATATAGATCAGGTCTTGCCTCAATTATGGATTCATGGACGCCTGATAATATTAATGCTGCATTGCCTAAATGGGGTACAACAAATACAGAGTATGATATCAATTCTTCGTATCAAGTTGAAGACGGTTCGTATATAAAATTAAAAACTTTGTTAATTGGATATACTGTTCCTCCTGTTCTTACAAAGCGTGCTTCTATTAAAAATCTAAGACTATATTTTAGCGCATCTAATCTGTTAACTTTTACAAATTATTCTGGGTATGATCCTGAAGTTTCTTATTTCAATTCAATTGTAACACCAGGTGCCGATATGGGTGCTTATCCTCGTGCTAAAGTATTTACGTTCGGAATTAATTTAGGATTATAAAAATTAACTACCATGAAAAATTCTTATAAATTATTTATATTACTAAGCTTAGTCTTTTTTTCGGGCTGTCAAAAAGTATTAACTGAAAATACAAAATCATTCTTAACAGGTGATACTTATCCAGGAAATCAAGCAGAGGCAACTACTGCTATGTATGGCGCATACAATGTATTGCAAGAAGTAAATTTGTTTAGTTACAATTTGGTTAACTATATGTCTACTGGCGATGATTTGGTGCATCCCCAAGTATCACCGCCAACCGGTTTTCCTGGTTTTACCATGTCTTTTCAAATTACAGCATCTGATGCTATTTGGACTACATTTTGGACCTTTTTATGGCGTGGCGTAAATAATACAAATACAGTCATTGCCGCTTTAAATAAATTGAATACGCCGGCAAATGCAAGCTGGGTAAATTCAAATTTAGCAGAGATGCGATCGCTTCGTGCATTCTATTATTTTTATTTGGTTAGAATGTATGGTGATTTGCCGCTTAGGTTAGAACCAACAACAGAAACAGTATTGGTTGCGCCAAGGGTTTCTTCGGATTCAATTTATGCTACTATTTTAAACGATTTAAATTTTGCTGATAACAAATTATCGAATGTAGCCAATGGCGGCGGAAGATTTACAGCAGGAGCTGTAAAAGGCTTGATGGCACAAGTGTATATTACAATGGCTGGATGGCATAGAACATCACAAGGGAAGTTAGTAAAAGGGGATCCTAAATATTTTGGGCTTGCAAGTGCAAAAGCATTAGAGGTAATCAATTTAGGAACCTATTCATTAAACCCCGATTACAGCCAAATATTTAAGAACTTATCTACTAACGTTCCTGATCAAGAAGTGATATGGGATGTTCAATTTGAATATCCCGACAAAGGCTCTCAGTTTCCTTATTTCTTTGGTGCATTTAGTAGTGGTGGTGCAGCAGCTTCTGGTGGTGGGAACTGCCAAGCTAGAACAAATAGTGAATTTGCAAATACCCTAGATTTAAATGACACAAGGGTTGCTTGGAATGTTGCGAACTATTCTTATGGAAGTAGTAACTGGACAAAAACAATTATTGCCACAACTAATAGCAATACTTATGGCTTATCAAAGTATCAAAAATTGTCGCCTGCACTTGGTCAGTTTTTCAATAATTTTTCTACCAATTTTCCGCTTATCAGATTCGACGATATTTTGTTGATATATGCAGAAGCTGATAATGAAGTAAACAATGGTCCAGGAGTAAAAAATGCAGCATTACCAATCTCTTTGTTTCCCAACCAAAATGGATACGATATCCTCAATGCTATTCGTTATAGGGCAAGACCTGCAACCAATAAACTAAATACAGTTGTTGGTTTGCCAAAATGCTTACCTGATTATGCACAAGGCAGTTTAACAAAAGATGCTTTTTTAAGTGCCATCTCTACTGAAAGAGCCATTGAATTATTAACGGAAAATTCTAGACGATTTGATTTAATGCGCTGGGGTAATTTAGTACAAAAAGTGCAAGCTGCTAGTTCACAAGTGGCTGCTACAAATGTTGCTGAAAGGCATTATTTATTTCCAGTGCCACCTGCAGACGTGCTAGCAAATAATTGGAATCAAAATGAAGGTTACTAATCATTATAAAATTGCAATAATAGTTTTTAATTAATAATTGCTGTTGATGTTTTAAATAAATAAAAAATAATCAGATGAAAATTGTATCGAAATTTAAAAAATATATACTTCCTATAATTGCTATTTGTTTTTCTAGTTGTGAAAAAACTGATACGCCAATTGCACTGCCCACTTCAAATATAATGGTGGTTAATGCTTTAGCAACTGCAACTTCTACACCAGTTCATTTTTATTTAGATACACAAAGAATTACAATGACGGGTTTGGCATATGCCAATACGCCAAACTATATGGTGGTATCTCCCAATTATAGTGCCGCTGCATTTAAGAATTCATCAACACTCGCTTTACTTATTACTAGCCCTATAAAACTTACAGCTAAGAATTCGTATTCTATGTTTTTATATGGAACTGCAGCAGCGCCTTTAACCTTGTTTACGCAAGATGATTTAACTGATCCACCTCCAGGAAAGTCAAGAATTAGACTGGTGAATTTAGCGCAATCAGTAGGTTCAAATGTTGATTTTGCCATAAGAAATGATTATCAAACTACGCCAACTAGTAATGTTGTTGTATCGAATGCCGCTTATGGATCTTCTTCGTCTTTTGTGGTAGTGGATAGCTGTACAAATTATGGCATTCAAGTTTTTGCAACTGGCACATCAACGGTTAAAGTGTCTTCGTCTAAAATAACCATTTTGCCAAACTTGAATTATACCATTTTAGTAAGAGGGATTTTAGGAGGAACACCTGCAATTGCTATTCAGGCACCCATAAATAGTACGGTTTTTTAATTAGATGAATGAAATATATTGTAAGTCTATTTTTATTTGTTATTGGCATTTTTGCAAATGCGCAATCGCAACAAAATGTAGTTGTTCATCAAAAGCAATCAGCGGAAAAAATGCAGAACTCATTGAATCAATTGTTGATTTCTTCTAATGATGCTAATTGGGTAAAAAAAGTACAGGACGCATTTGATAAGCATTTGAATAGTACTAATCTATTTGATACGCTTTTTATTATTTTAAAAGAAGGTGATTATCCAATAACTAACTCCTTACAACTACATCTTATTCGTGGAGAAGGGAAGGTGGTGATATCTGGAGGAATAACACTAAATAACTTACATTTTAAACCATTAACAAATCAAACAATAATTGAAAGAATTATTGATAAGCAGGCACAAAAGGAAATCCTAGAATACGACCTAAAAGCAGCAGGGATTAACCATCTGGGTACACTCAATTGCATTGGCTTTGGTAGAACTGCTGGAATTGCTCCAGCGCAACTGTTTTATAATGGAGAACGAATGACGCTTGCACGTTACCCAAATCAGGTTAACAGAACTGAATTGAAAAATAGACAATCAGTTATACCAATAAAAAAAATTATCAACCCTGGATTAGCCATTGATTTGCCATTAGAGAAAACGGGTAATGCAACAGACAGTAGCCAAAAAGGAATTTTTGAATGTACAGATCCTCATACATTTAAATGGAGTAGTGCTAAAGAAATTTGGTTAGATGGTATTTTTTCTAGAGACTGGGCTTGGTCGTTTAATAAACTTTTAAAATTAGACACTTTAAATCATACGATATCATTGGCCTATAATGAAAAGTATGATTTGACAAATAAAAACACGTTCTTTTTTGCTTGTAATTTGCTGGAAGAGATAGATATTCCTGGGGAGTATTATATTGATCGAGAACAAGAAAAATTATATTTATATCCACCAGATAATTTTAATACTTCAACTGATTGTATACAAATTTCGTACAACCCCAATGATTTGATTGCAATTTCAAATACAAATAATATTCAATTTAAAAATATACAATTTGAACTAGGCAGAGGGAAGGCTATTAGTATTTCAAATGGAAGTAATACTATTTTTTCGAATTGTAGTTTTAAAAATTTTGGTTCGAGTGCTATATCAATAAATGGTAAAAACAATAGCGTACAAAACTGTATCATACATGCTATTGGTGGTGCAGCAATTACGTTAAATGGTGGAAACCCAGATAGCTTAATTCCTTCAAACAATCGAGTTGTTAATTGTTCTATATCTGATTGGGCTTTTTATAATAGAGTATACGCACCAGCAATTGCTTTATATGGTGTTGGGAATATAGTAAGTCAGAATCATATTTATGATGCACCACATGGCGCAATTACCATATCTGGGAATAACCATATTATTGAAAAGAATGAAATTCATGATGTATTAGAAGAGTTTAGAGATTTTGGTGCGATATATGGATTCTTAGGAAAAAATCAACAAATGAGGGGGCATATCATTAAAGAAAATTATTTTCATGATATAGGACAAATTGGAGATGGTGTTTATGCAATCTATGCCGATGAAGCCACTGGTGGTTGGACAATCACTGACAATATTTTTTATAAAATAGGAAACAAAGGTGCACGAAATGCAGCCATATTAGGCAATACAAGTTCGTATATTAACATAGTAAATAATATTTTCATTGACTGTTCTGAAACTTTTGAATTGAGTTTTCATTTCTCTACTTGGGGCAAAAAAAGGTACCAAGACTATTTTTTAAAATCATGGATAGAAAATGATAAAAATAAACACCCTTTTTCAGAGATACATTTAATGAATTATCCTGAATTGAAAAATTTCTTATTAGAAGAAAGGGTTTACGTAAATACTAATTCATTTAAAAGCAATTTAATAGGAAGTTTTACAATTCCATTAAATCATTCAAATTATTTTAAAACTCAGAGTGATTTATTGAATGCAGATAGTTTAGTAAATGCTAGTAATAATCGTTTTATTAAAGACAATAGCATCCCTGTTTTTTTAAATACTTTGAGTGTTAAACAGCAAGCAAATAAACCGGTAATTCCAATTCCAGAAAATTTAAAAAACTTTAATTATTTTATAAATAAGACTAAACAGAAATCAAATAAAAATTACTAAAAAATATATATAAACAGTTTTTATACTGTAAAAAAATAGGTAAATGAAAAAAAGTATAATATTTATTTTATTTATAATAGTAATGCCAAATGCTTTGCTAATTGCTCAGAAAGCATTTGTTCCACCCAATAGAAAAGTGGATATGTTGGCGCTTAAAAAATCACATCCAAGGGTTTTGGTGGAAGATTTTGAGCCTATCAGAAAAAGATTGAAATCAGACCTTCAGATGCAAGACTGGTTGAAACAATTATCTTCCGAAACAACAATGGATGCAATTGCATTACGCTTTCAGTTAACTGGAGATACTAATTTAATTCGAGCTGCTGTAGATTCTGCTTTGTCATTAGACTTAGCAGCAAAAATTAAAAAAGGGCCGCACCATTATGGAAAATCCATTTGTTTTTTAGGCTGCACATACGATTGGCTGCATGATTATTTATCGGTTCAGCAACGCAATCAATTATTGGCAATGCTACAACAAGGGTTAGAAGCATATTTGCAAGATCCAGACAAAACCAATTTTCACAATATGAATCATTGCTTAAATGCTGGGGCTATTGTTGGAGCCATAGCAATAGCAGATGAAGCGCCAGCATTAGCAAAAAAAGTATTAGAAGTGGCCATCAATACCATCAACCTTACTTGGTATCAGCCAGATGGCGTAACGCCAGAAGGGCCGCATTATATGAATTGGAGTAGTTTAATAATGATATCTGGTTTGTCTTCATTAGATATTGCTTTTAATGATGGATTTGGTTTATCTAATGATCCTGGAATTGTGGGTTATGGAGATTTTATGATGCATATTACCATTCCCAAAAAAGGAATTGCAGTAAAATATAGTGACTGCTATACCAATGGAACCTATTATAATTTAGGACAGTTCTTTTGGATAGCAAACAAGTTTAATCGAGCAGATATAAGCCAGTTTGCACTAGAGAATGATGCCTATATCGCTAGTGGAGAAAATCCAGATTATAGTGGGAAGATCCATCAATTACTATGGTACAATCCAGAAAAATTTAAAACTGAGGCAAATCGTTACGCATTTATTCCGCTAGAGAAGCAATTTAAAAGTGCTGAACTAGCTGTTATGAGAAGTGCCTGGAATGATGAGTATGCAATTTTTACTGCACTAAAAGGAACTGATAATTATCACCAAGCAAATTTCTATCACCGACATACCAATACAGGTACGTTTTTTTTATCTGCATTGGGCCAACAATGGGCGGTTGATTTGGGCTTAGAAGATTATGCGATTCCAGACTACAATGAACAGCCTAGAAGATATTATAAATTAAGAGCTGAAGGACACAATTGTAATATCATCAATCCTGGTTCTGGAATTGATCAATTGGGATGGGAAAATTGCCCCATTATTTCTCAAGGAAGTTCTAATCAGGAATCTTATGCAGTAGTTGATATGCAACCAGATTATATTAATTTATCAAAATCTGCCAAAAGAGGGCTAAAGCTTTTTGATCATAGAAGAAAAATATTATTACAAGACGAAATCAATTCTTTAGATGGTAAACCCTTAGATTCTTATTGGTTTATGCATACTGAAGCAGGAATTGAAATTGCCCCAGACGGACGCTCAGCCATATTGTACAGGGCCAATGAAAAACTATTGGTATATATGGCTACAGCCCCTAAGGATGCAAGGTTTACGGTGATGGGTACAGAGCCATTAGTATATACAAAACCAGTAAAATACAAGCAAGACTGGACTTTTGGAGCAAAAAAATTATCTATTCATACCAATACAGAAAAGCAACTCAAACTAGCAATTGTGTTCGTGCCACTCCATGATGGAGATGCGATTCAATTGCAAAAATTACCATATACCAACTTAGATGATTGGAAAATAAATTCAAAAAAAGAAGCAACTGTATCGGGTATTAAAATTGAAGGAAAACCAATTGCCAATTTTGATGAACGACAGTTTACTTATACCATTGATGGGGTTCAGCCTAGTATCTCTCAAATCACTGCAATATTCAACGAAAAAAATGCCAATATTTTAATTGAAAAAAATAATAACAATAGCGTTTCAATTAAAGTAGCTGTTCCTGGGTATACGTCATCGAACTATTTAATTTATTTCAGAGAAAAGCCAATTCAAATTCTAAGAAATTCATTACATGAATATAGTAGTTGGGATGAAAGTTTTGCTAATCATAGAATTATTGCACCAAAAATAAAGGCGGGAGAATTTATTGAATATGAATTAAATCAAGTTGCAACAGTTGGTAATATTTCTATAGGGTTTACTAATCAACAATTAAAATCATATCCATTTGAAATATGGATTTCAACAGATAAATCTAACTGGTCATTGGCTTACAATGGCGCTAGTAAAATAATTCCTGGAATTAAAATGCCAATGCCGCAAAGCTATGCTCTAAAGCCATTTCAGGCAAAGTTTATAAGAATAAAAAATCCAATTGGCGGATCAAATTTTACAGTAGATGTTTTGCAATTTAATAAAGATGAAGCGTCTGCAAAAAACTACAGTAACAATGCATATAAAGAGATATTATCGGATATTGTTTTTCCCGAAAAAAACATTCAGCTAAAACTTGGCGATAAGAAAAAAATACTTTTTAATGGGTTGAGTAATTATGGTAAAAAAATATTACTTGAAGATGCTAAATTGAATTTTGAATCTGAAAATACAGGTATAATGGAAGTTGCCTTAAATGGAGAAATTGTTTCAAAGTCTGTGGGAGAAACTTTTGTAAGAGTAGTGGTTCAAAAAGGTGATTTTGTTTTTCATAAAAAAATAGTAGTTACTGTTACTCTTTAGTAGTGTTAATAGTGCTAGTTAAAAGAGGCTATATCAAATTAATGATATAGCCTCTTTTTAATTTATTATAAGTTGCTATTCAAAACAACGTATAGTTTTAATATTATAAAGTTTTCAAAACTTCATTCATATTTCTAACCGCATCGGCACTTTTGTTAAATGCTGCTTGTTCTTCGGCATTTAATTGGAAGTCTAATATTTTCTCCCAACCATTTTTCCCTATAACAACAGGTACGCCTAAGCAAATATCGCTTTGACCATATTCGCCGTCTAAACTAACGCAACAAGTAAATAATTTTTTCTCGTCACGTAGAATACTTGCTACCAAAGCGGCTCCAGCTGCACCTGGTGCATACCAAGCAGAAGTGCCAATTAATTTGGTTAAAGTAGCTCCACCAACCATAGTATCGGCAACAATTTGATTTTGTTGTTCAACGGTTAAGAAATTGGTAACAGGGCCACTGTTCCAAGTGGCGTGGCGAATTAATGGGATCATGGTAGTATCACCATGTCCACCAACTACAACCGCATTTAAATCTGAAGGACTGCAACCTAAATGTTGGCTTAATTGGTATTTGAAACGGGCACTATCAAGTGTGCCGCCCATTCCTATAATACGGTGTTTTGGTATACCTGTTGACTGCAAAGCCAAATAGGTCATGGTATCCATTGGGTTACTAATAACAATGATTATAGCGTCTGGTGAATATTTTAAAATGTTTTCAGCAACTCCTTTTACAATACCTGCATTGGTACCAATTAAGTCTTCGCGTGTCATTCCTGGTTTACGAGGAATACCTGAAGTAATCACTACCACACTTGATCCAGCAGTTTTTGAATAATCGTTGGTGCTTCCAGTAATGCGTGTTTCAAAGCCAAGCAATGCTGCAGTTTGCATCATGTCTTGTGCTTTACCTTCTGCAAGGCCTTCTTTAATATCCAACAATACAAGTTCTTGTGCTAGCGCAGCACGGGCAATATTATCGGCACAGGTTGCTCCTACGGCACCAGCACCTACTACAGTTACTTTCATAAACAATTGCTATTTACAATGAAAAATTTTTTACGCTGCAAAGGTAAGGCTTCAAGGAATTGGAGCTTTCATAAAATTCTATTAATTCTATTTTAATTGAGGCAATAGTATTGACATCTCTGATCCTTGCTCAAAAGCTTCTACAAAAAGCCCTTGTTTATTGTACAAGGCTACAAAAGGGGTGAATTTTACCCGATAAAAGCTAGGCAATTGGTATTCGCGGTCTCTGCCTATAAATATATTGGGATACTTGCTTAATTCAAACTTGGTATAGAACTCTTTTATTTCAGATAGTGACTTATAACTTGCCCAAACCATGTTTACGTCTTTTAATTCGTTTATGTTTTTAATGACCTCATTTATCTCGTGTTTGCAATGCTCGCAGTCTGGGCTAAAATAAACAATAAGGGTATACTTGTTTTTGGGTAATTGTTCGTTTGTAAACCAAGTACCATCGGTTAATGCAATTTTAAATGCTGGAATTTTTGGGTCTTTTTTGTAGGGTGGGATAGTATCAATGCTATCTTGAGCGGTTACTGAAATGATTGATAAAACAAGCAGAAAAAAAAAGAGTAATTTTTTCATAGTACAGGTTTTTGCGGGCGATAGTTAAGACTGATTTTGTTTGGCTTGCATCATGCGCATTTCTTTTGCGTCTTGTAAAAATTCTGAAGCAAAAATAAAATTATTCAATAAAACATCTTTACTAAATATGATGTCTTTATTGGTTCCTTCCCATTGTTTTTTACCATTGTATAAGTATAAAATATGGTCGCCAATTTCCATCACACTATTCATATCGTGGGTTACAACAATGGTAGTGATATTGTACTCAACAGTAATTTCCTTAATGAGTTTATCAATAACCAAAGCTGTTTGAGGGTCGAGCCCTGAATTAGGTTCGTCGCAAAAAAGGTATTTTGGATTTAATACAATAGCACGTGCAATGCCTACTCTTTTTTTCATCCCACCACTAATTTCTGATGGGTATCTATTGTTTGCATCGTTTAAGTTTACGCGGTCTAATACTTCATCTACTCTGCGTTTTTTTTCTGCTAAGGTCCATCGCGTAAACATATCTAAAGGAAATAAAACATTTTGCTCAACTGTCATGGAATCAAAAAGTGCTGTTCCTTGAAATAGCATGCCAATTTGTTGACGGAGTTGTTTGCGGGTATCGTTTTCCATAGAAAACATATCTTCACCGCTATATAAAATGCCACCTATATCGGGTTTAAATAATCCCACCATACATTTGGTTAATACGGTTTTCCCGCTGCCACTGGTGCCTATAATGAGGTTGCATTTGCCCGGTTCCATTACAGCGCTGATATCATCAAGTATCACGCGAGCGCCGAATTGTTTAGATATATTACGTATTTCAATCATTCCAATGCAAACTACAATTTTGTTCTATATGAGGGGCGTTTGGTTTCTTAATAAATCTGCAAAAACATCTCTTTTACGAATTAATTGAGGGATGCCTTCTTTTACGATTACTTCTGCAGGTTTAAAACGGGAATTATAATTGCTTGACATTTCAAAACCATAAGCACCTGCATTATAAATAGCTAAAAAATCACCTTCTTTTACTTCGTGTAATAATCGGTCTGAACCAAAAGTGTCTGTTTCGCAAATATTGCCGGTGATGGTATACTTTTTTTTGGTACCTGTTGTATTACTAATATTTTCAATGCGGTGATAGGCATCGTACATCATTGGGCGAATTAAATGATTAAGACCCGAATCAACACCTGCAAATGCAATATTGTTGAAGTCTTTGAGTACGTTTACTTTGGTTACCAAGTAGCCTGCCTCACTTACCAAATATTTACCCGGTTCAAACCAACATTCAAATTGCCGAAGATGTTTTTTTTCTAAATTAGTTAAAAGTATTTTTATTTCATGCGCTAGTTCTGTAATATCGGTTGTAGCATCATCTTCTTTATAAGCTATTTTAAATCCACCGCCCAAGTCTAAGAAACATACTTCTGGAAAGTGCGGAATTAAGTCAACGAAAATGTCGGCCACTTTCATAAACACTGCAACGTCTTTAATTTCGCTACCTGTATGAATATGTAAGCCTTTAATAAATAGTTTGTGTTTTTTTACTAGTTGTAATATTTGTTTGAGTTGTTCAATAGGAATACCAAACTTGCTATTTTGGTGCCCGGTTGAAATTTTTAAGTTTCCGCCTGCCATAATATTTGGCCTTAGTCGAATACCAACTGGATAGCTATGCCCAAACTTTTTTCCAAATTTTTCTAGGTTCGATAAACTGTCAATATTAATATTTACACCTAGTGTAGCAGCTTCTTCAATTTCGCTAAAGTCTATGCCATTGCTGGTGTATAGAATATTTTCAGGAGTAAACCCTGTATGAATGGCTAGTTTAGCTTCATTGATAGAACTGCAATCAATATTGCATCCTATGTTTGAAACATGCTTTAAAATATTGATATTAGTAAGGGCCTTACTCGCATAAAAAAAACGTGTATTGGTTTTGTTAAATGCGGTTTTTAATTGCTGAAACTGATAACTTATTTTATTGGCATCATACACATAAACTGGCGTTCCATATGTGCTGGCAATTTTTGATAAGGTTTCGGCATTCAATTCTTTGTACATAATTCGAAGATATAATTCTTGCGTATGTTGGAAAAACAATTAAGTAATAACTAGGCTATATTATTCGGTTGGTTCTTTGTTTTCAGAGGCCGCTTCGTGATTATCTGAATCCGATGATTCTTCAGCATCTGAATCTATTTCTGAATGTGCTGTTGGCTCATTTTCGGCTGCCATTATTGGCTCAGCTGAAGTGGAAGTGTCAATATCATTTACATTGTCTTCATCAATAAAATCTTCGGATGATGTATTAAACCCAATATTGTCTGCTATTGGCTGGTTGGTAAAATCCTCTGGACGTATAATTGTTCCTTCCATTAATTGCTCTGTAAGAATTTCTCTAATTTTAGGTAAGTCTTCGGCATTGTTAATGCCAAAATAATCCATGAAACTTTTAGAGGTAGCGTATAGTAGTGGTTTTCCTGGAGAATGTTCGTTACGGCCACTGATAAGAATCAATTCTTTTTCTAATAATTTTTGAATACTATAGTCGCTATTTACTCCACGGATAGCTTCAATTTCTCCTTTGGTAATAGGCTGTTTATAAGCAATGATAGCAAGTGTTTCTAAAGCTGCATTGGATAGGCGCTTTAAAAATTTATCGCCATTGAGTTGTGCGATGGTTGTATGAAAATCTATTTTGGTAAGAAACTGCCAGCCGCCACCACTTTCTTTTACTTCAAACGGATAAAATTCTGAATTATATTTTTCTCTGATGCCATCTAGCGCAGTTTCAACTTGATCTAACAAAATCCTTTCTTCTAAAAATCCAAAAGTATTGTTAATCAATTCTACAATATCCATTGATGTTAGTGGTTTATCACTAGCAAAAATGAGTACTTCAATGTGCGGGATAATAGTGCTTATTTCCAAAGTAAAATGTCTGAATTTTTTAATTAATTCTTTTTCAAGGTATGTTTTATCCTTGCAAAGCAGCTGCGCCACTTACAATTTCGGTTAATTCTGTTGTAATGGCCGCTTGTCTTGCGCGGTTGTAACTTATTTTTAGTGATTTTAATAGTTCATTGGCATTTTCACTTGCTTTGTCCATGGCAGTCATTCTTGCGCCGTGTTCGCTAGCGTTTCCATCTAAAACTGCTTTGAATAACTGCGTATTTAATATTTTTGGCATTAATTCTGCAATTAATATTTCTACTGCTGGTTCAAAAATAAAGTCAGATTGTTTTTGGCCAACTACTTTTACCGATTTAGGGATTGGTAAAAAAGCTTCTGCTATATATACTTGAGTTGCAGCATTTTTAAACTCACTATAAATAATTTCAATAGCATCAAATTCTTTGTTTTCAAAGGCGTTCATTGCGGCTTTTGCTGCTGATTGAACGGTCTCGAATTTCAGGTTTAAGAAAATGTCTTTAAATGTGTCATTGGTATTGTATCCAGATTTGGTTAATGCTTCGAAACCTTTTTTACCAATATTCCAAATACTTACATTGCCTTTTGTAAACTGGGTTTGATATTTTTCTGCAATAGTGGCTTTAGCTAATTTAATAATATTAGCATTGTATCCTCCGCATAATCCACGATCACTAGTTACAACAATCAACAATACTTTTTCAATAGTACGAACCTCGGCAAGTTTTAGCGTAAGTCCACCATCTGCACTGCCAATGATATTACTTAACATTTCTTGTAATTTTTTTGCATATGGACGCATCTGTGTAATGGAATCTTGTGCACGACGTAATTTAGCAGCACTAACCATTTTCATGGCTTTTGTAATTTGCTGTGTGCTTTGAACACTCTTGATTCTACTACGTACTTCTTTTAATTGACCTGCCATATTGTAAGTTTCGAGTTTCGGTTTATGATTTTACTAGGTATTGTTTAATAATTTCTATCAAATTAAGAACCTATTGAACCAATAGTTTTGGGATGCAAAAGTAGCAGAAACGGCATGAAATTCCATCCTTTTACCTAAAAAAATGGTGGATTGAATAAAAAACACCTTGAATTGAGTAATAATTGGTGCTCCTAAAAGCCCAATTCACCCAAAATATCAGTTATCTATGCCTTGTAATTCCATATACTGGAACTAAAATCTTTACCTTTATGATCCTTTTAAAAAAAACATGCTGCCAATTTGACCAAAGCCAACTGTCAGCATCGTTTTTGACGAATAGGAATTTTAGTTTGAATCTATATTAAATCGAATTATCCAATAGTATTATATGTTGAAATTTATTTCTAATTTATTCGGAGGCAGCAAAAGTGAAAAAGATGTGCAGCAGTTAATGCCAATCATTGAAAAAGTTGCGCTATTTTTTCAAGAATACCAACCACTTTCTAATGATGCGCTACGTGCCAAAACACAAGAATTCAAGCAGCGTATTAAAGAACATCTTACAGAAATAGATGCATTAATAGACAGCAAAAAAACAGCAGCAGAAGCTTTGCCTGTTGCCAATATCCACGAAAGAGATGCGATTTATCAAGAAATTGATATCCTAAAAAAAGAACGTAATAAAAAAATAGAAGAGGTTTTGGCTATCATTCAACCAGAGGCATTTGCCGTGGTAAAAGAAACTGCCCGACGCTTTAAAGAAAATACAGAAATCGCTAGCACGGCTACTGACCTAGACAGAAATTTAAGTATTAAAAAAGATTATATTACCATTAAAGGAAATCAGGTTGTTTTTAAAAATACTTGGACTGCTGGTGGTGGATCGGTTACTTGGAACATGGTGCACTATGATGTGCAGCTGATTGGTGGTAGCGTTTTGCATGCAGGTAAAATTTCTGAAATGGCCACGGGTGAGGGTAAAACCTTGGTATCTACATTGCCCGCTTATTTAAATGCACTAGCAGGAGAAGGCGTACATATTGTAACAGTGAATGACTACTTGGCTCGACGTGATAGTGAGTGGAACGGAACCATTTTTGAGTGGTTGGGAATAACCGTTGATTGTATTGATAAACACGAACCTAATAGTGAAGCAAGGCGCAACGCTTATATGTCTGATATTACTTACGGAACGAATAACGAATTTGGCTTTGACTATTTACGTGATAACATGGTGCATACGCCAGAAGAAATGGTACAGCGTAAACACCATTTTGCTATGGTTGATGAGGTGGATTCTGTATTGATTGATGATGCGCGTACGCCTTTAATTATTTCTGGTCCGATTGGGCATAGCACCAATGAGCAACAATTTTTTGAACTGAAACCAAGAATTGAAAAATTGGTTGATGCGCAAAAAAGAGCCACCAATCAGTTTTTAAACGAAGCAAAGAAAAAAATAGCAGATGGAAACGACGATCCAAAAGATGGTGGATTGGCGCTATTCCGTGCTCATAGAGGGTTGCCAAAAAACAATGCCTTGATTAAGTTTTTGAGTGAGCCAGGAATTCGTGTGAAATTACAAAAAGCAGAAAATTTTTATTTAGCAGACCAAAGCAGAGAAATGCCTACTGCCGATGAAGAACTGTATTTCTACATTGATGAAAAAAATAACTCAGTTGAATTAACCGATAAAGGCATTCAATTGATTACCCGTTCTGGAGAAGATCCTAACTTTTTTATACTTCCTGATATTAGTATTTCCTTAGCCAATATAGAACAGAACGCCTCATTGAATTCAGAAGAAAAATTGCACAATAAAGAAGCTATTATTAATGACTATTCTGTAAAAGCAGATCGCATTCACACTGTACAACAATTATTAAAAGCATATACTTTATTTGACAAGGATATTGAATATGTGGTGATGGATGAATCTGTAAAAATTGTAGACGAACAAACTGGTCGTATTTTAGACGGACGTAGGTATTCAGACGGTTTACACCAAGCGATTGAAGCAAAAGAAAATGTAAAAATTGAAGCGGCTACACAAACTTATGCAACGGTTACTTTACAGAACTATTTTAGAATGTATCATAAGTTGGCTGGTATGACCGGAACTGCAGAAACAGAAGCTTCGGAGCTATGGGATATTTACAAATTAGATGTAGTTAATATTCCTACAAATGTTAAAGCCATAAGAATTGACGACCAAGATTTAGTATTTAAAACCAAGCGTGAAAAATTTGGTGCTGTTATAGACGAGATTGTAAAATTAACAGAAGCAAAAAGACCTGTATTGGTTGGTACTACTTCGGTGGAAGTGAGTGAATTGTTGAGCAGAATGCTTCGTCAAAAACAAATTGCACACAATGTATTAAATGCCAAACAACATGCGCGTGAAGCACAAGTTGTTGCTGAAGCAGGATTTGCTGGCGCAGTAACAATTGCTACAAATATGGCCGGCAGAGGTACAGATATTAAACTAGGGCCTGGTGTTAAAGAAGCAGGTGGTTTGGCTATTTTGGGTACAGAGCGCCACGAGTCTCGCCGTGTTGATAGGCAGTTAAGAGGTCGTGCTGGACGTCAGGGCGATCCAGGATCTTCTTTATTCTTTGTATCTCTAGAAGATGATTTGATGCGTATGTTTGGTAGTGAGCGTATTGCCAAAGTGATGGACTTTGCTGGATATAAAGAAGGCGAAGTAATTCAGCATAGCATGATTACCAAATCTATTGAACGTGCACAGAAAAAAGTAGAAGAAAATAACTTTGGAATACGTAAACGTTTGTTGGAATACGACGATGTAATGAACAAACAACGTACCGTAATTTATAGCAAACGTAACCATGCTTTGTTTGGCGAAAGACTAGCACTTGATTTAGACAATGCATTTTATACTGTTGCAGAAGGATTAATTAGTTCGTTCAAAGAAATCAATGACCACGAAGGTTTCCGCTTAGCGGTTATTGTAAATTTTGGAATTGATTCAAGCATTACTGCTGCCGAATTAAGTAAATCATCGGAACTACAATTGACCGAAAAATTATACGGAGAAGCAATAGATAAATACGAAAGAAAAAGAAAAGATCTTTCTACACAATCTATTCCTGTATTTAAAAATATTCGTTTACAACAAGGTTCACATATTGAAAATGTGATTGTTCCTTTCACTGATGGCAAACGTATTATTCAGGTATTAGCACCTATGGAAAAAACCATTCAATCTGCTGGTGTAGAATTAATGAATGCACAAGAAAGAACTGTAACACTAGGTTTTATTGACGATGCTTGGAAAGAGCATTTGCGTTCAATGGACGACTTAAAACAAAGTGTACAAACTGCTACCTACGAACAAAAAGATCCATTGGTCATTTATAAGATGGAAGCTTTTGATTTGTACAAAAAAATGGACGGAGAAGTAAATAAAGATATTGTTCAGTTTCTTTCTCATTCAGCTATTCCCTTAAACGATGGAGACGTTGTAAAAGAAGGTCGTCAACAAAAAACAGACCTGAGCAAAATGCGTACACAAAAAGAAGATGTGGGTGCTGTGCCAACAGAGAATGATTATTACGATCCAACTCCTGTAAAGCAACAACCAGTTCAAGTTGGTCCAAAGATTGGCAGAAACGATCCTTGTCCTTGTGGAAGCGGAAAGAAATTTAAAGCTTGTCATGGTAAAGACGCAGTGTAACACTTACAATTAAAAAGCAAGATAAAAAAGCAATGGGTTTGTAAGTGAATTACAAGCCCATTGTATATTTTAATCAATTAGGTTTTAAAATTTTAATCATGCAACTTAACAGCTATATAGACCACACTATTCTCAAACCAACTATATTGGTTGCAGACATTGAAAAATTATGTAAAGAAGCCGTGGAATACCAGTTTGCTGCAGTTTGTGTGCCGCCAAATTTTGTTAAGTTGGCTAAATTGCTAACTGATTCAAATAAGGTAAAAGTGGCAACGGTTATTGGATTTCCTTTTGGGTATGCTGCAGTAGAATCAAAGATTGCAGAGATTGTTTTGGCAATGGTGGATGGCGCAGATGAATTAGATATGGTTTGTAATATTTCGGCCATAAAAAATAAAGACTTTACCTATTTGGCAAATGAAATCAACCATATTATGCCAATAATAAAGAGTAAAAATAAAATCATTAAAGTCATTATCGAAAGCGGCGTACTAACCAAAGAAGAAATTATTGCTTGTTGTGATATTTATGGTGCAGCAGGTATTGATTATTTAAAAACATCAACCGGCTATGCCGAAAAAGGGGCCACTGTTGATGCGGTTAAATTATTCAAGCTGCATTTGCCTGATCATGTTCAAATTAAGGCATCCGGTGGCATAAGGGATTATGCATTTGCTAAGGAATTGGTGGATGCAGGTGCCACTAGACTTGGTTGTAGTGCTGGAGTAGCCATTGTAACAGGAACACCTATTGCTAGTTCAAACTATTAATTTTAACTTGTAGTAGTTTATGGAACTACTATCTATTATTTAGTTGTGTATGAAAACTGCTATTTTGTTATTTGTATTTTTTTTCGCTTCAACAATAAGTTTGTATGCGAATGATACAATAATAGTGTACAAAGATGCTCGGCTAGATGTATTAACAGCCAAGCAAACACAAATTAATAGCCGTGCTGCTCAATTAACAAGTACTGGTCTTTATAAGGGATTTCGCATTCAAGTATTGAGTACCAATAGCCGTGATCTTGCGTTTAAAACCAAGGCAGATTTATTGGCCCGTTTTCCTGATCAGAAAACAGTTACCTTGTTTCAGTCACCTAATTTTAAAGTGCGAATGGGTAATTTTATAACAAAAGCAGAGGCAGAAAAATTTCGTTTGAGTATTAATAAATTATTTCCAGATGGCGTATTTGTAGTAGAGGATACTATTGACTACACACCTAGTAATGAAACGGAAGTCAACTAATAACAATAAGCAATTAAAGTATGGAATTACTTGAAAATATACAGTCTTTATCTAAAGCCTATTCAGAAGAATTTATTGGGGTACGCCGCCATTTGCATGCGCATCCAGAACTAAGTTATTTAGAGTTTGAAACCAGCAAATTTGTGCAATCGAAACTAAGCGAAATGGGTATTTCATTTGAAGTGATTGCTACAACTGGTGTGGTAGGAATCATTGAAGGAAAAAATCCACAAAGTCGCGTTATTGCACTTAGAGCAGATATGGATGCATTGCAAATTCAGGAAGAAAACGACTTGAGTTATAAGTCATTAAACGAAGGAATTATGCATGCATGTGGGCATGATGTTCATACCACTATTTTATTGGGTGCCGCAAAAATTTTATTTGCTTTGAAAAATGAATGGGAAGGTACTGTAAAATTAATTTTTCAACCTGGTGAAGAAAAAAATCCTGGCGGGGCTAGTTATATGATTAGAGATGGTGTATTACAAAATCCTACACCTGCTGGTATCATTGCCTTACACGTGCATCCAGGTTTGGATTTTGGAAAATTAAGTTTTAGAAAAGGAAGGGTGATGGCTAGTGCCGATGAATTGTATTTTACTATTCGTGGTAAAGGTGGTCATGCAGCAGCACCACATTTAACAGCAGATACTATTTTAATTGCCTCGCATTTAATTGTGAGTTTGCAACAAATTATTTCTCGTAATAATAATCCTGCATCACCATCGGTTTTGTCTATTTGTTCTATTCAAGGCGGACAAACTACTAATGTTATTCCGAGCGAAGTAAAACTCAAAGGAACATTCCGTGCAATGGATGAAACCTGGCGCTATAAAGCACATGATTTAATTCGCAAATTGGCAACAGGTATCGCCGAGTCGATGGGTGCAGAAATAGATGTTTTGGTAGATGTGGGATATCCAACGGTAGATAATGATCCGGCTTTTACAGATACCAATTGGCTATTAGCAGAAACCTATATGGGTAAAGAAAATGTACCAGAAACAGAAATGCGAATGGGTGCTGAAGATTTTGGTTATTATACCCAAGTAATTCCTGGTTGCTTTTTTAGACTAGGGGTTCGTAACGAATTAGCAGGAATTATTTCTAATGTGCATACACCAACATTCAATATCGACGAAAGAGCTATTGAAACAGGTATGGGAATGATGGCTTGGTTGGGTGCAAAAGCAACTGTATAATGCAATTTTTTATATTGTAATTTTGTGAATTGTGATGATTGGAAAGCTTAAAAACAAACTATGTCTAAACAAGCTGATTTAAGAAAAGAACAGGCACTTGAATACCATGCCAATGGTCGCCCGGGTAAAATTGAAGTAGTTCCTACCAAAGAGGCTAAAACACAACGTGATTTGAGTTTGGCGTATAGCCCAGGTGTTGCCGAGCCATGCAAAGAAATTTTTAATAATATAGAAGATGTTTACAAGTACACTGCCAAAGGCAATTTGGTGGGTGTAATTACCAATGGAACGGCTGTTTTGGGCCTAGGTGATATTGGTCCTGATGCAAGTAAGCCAGTGATGGAGGGAAAGGCAGTATTATTTAAAATATTTGCCGATATAGATGTGTTTGATATTGAAATCAATGAAAAAGATCCTGAAAAATTTGTTCAAATTGTAAAAGCATTAGAGCCCACTTTTGGGGGCATCAATCTAGAAGATATTAAGGCGCCGGAATGTTTCTATATAGAACAAAAGCTCAAAGAGCAAATGAATATTCCGGTTATGCACGACGACCAACATGGTACAGCTATTATTAGTAGTGCCGCTATGCTAAATGCACTAGAATTACAAAAAAAGAAAATTGAAAAAGTTCGTTTTGTCATTAACGGTGCAGGCGCTGCAGCAATGGCTTGTATTCAGTTATATGTTGCACTAGGAGCGCGTTACGAAAACTTTATTGTATTTGATAAAGACGGAGTATTACACCAAGGCAGAACAGATCTAGGACCTATTAGAGAAAAATTTGCAGTAAAAAAATCCGATTGGAATTTAGACTCAGCCATGAAGGATGCAGATGTGTTTTTAGGATTAAGTGTAGGCAATGTGGTTACCCCAGAAATGGTTAAATCAATGGCTAAAAATCCTATTGTTTTTGCCATGGCCAATCCTGATCCTGAAATAAACTATGCCGATGCAGCCGCTGTTAGAAAAGACTTGATAATGGCTACTGGAAGAACAGATTATCCCAACCAAGTAAACAATGTTTTGGGCTTTCCATATATTTTTAGAGGTGCTTTAGACGTACGCGCAAAACAAATTAACGAAGCCATGAAACTCGCAGCAGTTAGGGCTTTGGCTGATTTGGCAAAATCTGCAGTGCCAGATATTGTTAACATGGCTTATAACCAACAGAACATGTCTTTTGGACCTGAATATATCATTCCAAAGCCTTTAGATCCAAGGTTATTAGCCACTGTTGCACCTGCTGTTGCAAAAGCAGCAATTGATTCGGGAGTGGCTCAAAAAATAATTACCAATTGGGATGCTTATGCTTTGGAATTAAATAAACGCTTAGGACTAGACAACCAATTGATGCGTGTGATTGGTAACAAAGCTAGAAAAGAGCCAAAGCGCTTGGTATTTGCAGAAGCCGACAATATTAAAATATTAAAAGCGGCAAGTATTATATATGATGAGGGTATAGCATATCCTATTTTATTAGGTGATCCTATAAAAATTCGAGCCATTGCAGAACAGAATAATATTGACTTAACCGACCTGCCAATTATCGATCCTAGGAGTGATGAAAATGAAGCGAAGAGAGAGCTATATGCCGAAATGTTTTTTAAGAAAAGGCAAAGACGTGGCGTAAATCATTATGAGAGTATTAAAATGATGAAAGACCGCAACCATTTTGGTTGTATGATGGTAGAAACCGGCGATGCAGATGCTATGTTATCGGGACTTACTAAAAACTATGCAGAAGCTATTCGTCCTGCATTACAAATTATAGGAACAGAAGAAGGGGTTAAAAAAATAGCAGGGATGTATTTGCTATTAACCAAAAAAGGGCCATTGTTTTTAGCAGATACCACAGTGAATTTTAATCCTACTGCTGTTGAGTTAGCAGACATTACAATGATGGTGGCAAAAGAGGTGAGGAATTTTAATTTAACTCCTAGAATTGCCATGTTAAGTTATAGCAATTTTGGAAGTAGCGATTCTCCCGAAGCAAAACTTGTAGCAGAAGCAACGCGTATTTTAAAACAAAGGAATCCATCTTTAATTGTAGATGGTGAAATGCAAGGTAGTTTAGCATTTAATAAAGAAATATTACGCGATAATTATCCATTTAGTGAATTAGTAAATGAAGAAGTAAATGTGTTGATGTTTCCAAACTTAACTTCTGGAAATGTTACCTATAATTTATTAAGAGAGATTGGGGGAGCAGATGCCATTGGACCTATTTTATTGGGACTAAAAAAACCAGTTCATGTATTGCAATTAGGCAGCAGTGTTCGTAATATTATAAACATGGCAATTGTTGCAGTGGTAGATGCCCAATTGAAATGTAAGGGCGATACAAATGCACAGGTACAAACAAGTAGTTGGTGGAAAAGATTAAAAAAACGTAAGAAATAAAAAAATAGCATGACATTTTTTACCCATTTTGGCGCTTACTTATTAATGCTAAAAGGCATGTTTACCAAGCCCGAAAACTGGCGCATGTATTGGAAAGAATTTATACATCAGTGCGTAGAAATTGGTATTGGAGCATTGCCAATTGTGGTAATTATTTCCATTTTTTTAGGAGCAGTAACCACTGTTCAAACAGCCTATCAATTAGTAAGCCCTTTGGTGCCGATGTCTACAGTTGCGCAAATTGTTCGGGATAGTATTATTCTAGAATTATCGCCTACTGTATTAAGTGTTGTATTAGCTGGTGTAGTTGGCAGTAAAATTGCCAGTGAATTAGGAAATATGCGTATTAGCGAGCAAATTGATGCCCTAGAAATTATGGGAATTAATTCAAAGAGCTATTTAATTTTTCCAAAAATATTGGCCGCATTAGTAACAATTCCTTGCTTGATTATAATATCTGCGGTATTAGGAATTTGGGGCGGAAGAACAGCTGGTGCTTTGTCTGGCATTATTGCAAATGATGTTTTTGATAGGGGTTTACGGCAGAGTTTAAACTTGTACAATATCAATTTCGCACTATACAAATCTTATACATTTGCTTTTATTTTAAGCTCGGTGCCTGCCTATTTTGGGTACCATGTTAAAGGTGGTGCTTTAGAAATTGGAAGAGCAAGTACTAGTGCTGTTGTGGTTAGTTGCATTTTGATATTAGTAGCTGATTATGCACTAGCTGCAATACTATTATAAATTATTTTTTACCTACAAATTATAACACATGAAAAAAGGATTATTTATTTTGTTAATGGTCATTGGTTTTTCAACAATAACAGAAGCACAAGCAGTTGCATTACTATCTAAGCCTGTTGATACCGTTAAATTATATACACCCAATGCAGATGCAGTAAAAGAAATTGCAATGGCAGTTAAAGAAGCTAAAAAAGCCAATAAACATGTGTTAATTCAGGCTGGTGGAAACTGGTGCAGTTGGTGCTTACTTTTTAACAAGACAACTACCAATGACAAACAAATGGATTCGGCTATTCATGCTAATTATATTGTGTATCATTTAAATTATAGCCAAGAAAATAAAAACGATGCGGTATTTGCTAGTTATGGTTATGCACAACGTTTTGGCTTTCCAGTATTTTTAATTTTAGACGGCAACGGAAAATTATTACATACCCAAAATTCATCTTATTTAGAAGAAGGGAAAGGCTATAACAAAAGAAAAGTAATAGACTTTTTTAATGATTGGAGACCGGGAGCATTAGATGCTAAAAATTACGCAACAAAATAAATTGAAATTTTGTGAATCCCAATTTTATAGATTTTAAAAAGACCATGGCAAATTCATGGAAGTTTCGATTTTTCATGTTGATGAAACTGCCTGCAGCGCTCTTTTCGGGATTAAGTATTAAAGAATTGGAAACAGAAAAATCTGTGATTACTGTGCCCTTTAAATGGTTTAATAAAAATCCATTTAATTCAATGTATTTTGCCACACAATCAATGGCCGCCGAAATGAGCACCGGATTATTGGCAATAGGTCAGATATACCAGCGAAAACCTGTTGTAAGTATGCTAGTAGTGGGCATGGAAGCAAAGTTTCATAAAAAAGCAACCGACAGAACTGCATTTACCTGTAATGATGGTGCTGCAATTGCCAATGCTGTTGAGCAAGCAGTTATTACAGGTGATGGTCAAACGCTAGTGTGTTATTCTATTGGAAAAAATCAATCTGGTGAATTGGTTTCGGAATTTTGGTTTACTTGGAGTTTTAAATCAAAAAAGAAATAAAATTGATTCAATGAATATTTCCTTTCATGATGCCGCAAGAACAGTTACTGCATTAAAACATGCTAAGTTTATTTTATAATCAATTCATTTTATGCATAAATCTTTATTTGTTAGCTTATTTCTGCTATTTTTTTATTCAAATATTTCTGCACAGTCTGCTGTGTTATGGTATAAACAACCTGCCAAAGTTTGGACGGAATCGCTGCCACTTGGCAATGGTAGATTAGGCGCGATGGTATTTGGTGGTATTAACCAAGAGTTGATTCAATTGAACGAATCAAGTTTATGGAGTGGTGGCCCAGTTAAAACCAATGTGAATCCCGCAGCTCCATCAATATTGCCGCTGGTTAGAGAAGCATTGTTTAAGGAAGACTATAAATTGGCCGAGCAGTTAACAAAAAAATTACAAGGTGTTTATTCAGAGAGTTATATGCCATTAGGAGATTTGGTAATTCGTCAACAATTAGTAGATACCAATGCAACTAACTATTACCGCGATTTAAATATAGCAACTGCTACAGCCAATACCCGTTTTACAATTGGCGGCGTTAATTATTCAAGAGAAATATTTGTATCAGCACCCGACCAAGTGATAGTAGTGAAAATAAAATCAGACAAACTGGGTCAATTGAACCTGCATATTTTAGCTAAGTCACTTTTGCAAAATCAGCCGATTGTTGTATCGAATAATGAATATGGCATTAAGGGTAGGGCGCCGAGTGTGAATTTTCCAAGTTATGTTCGAGACAAAAAAAATCCTATCAGTTATACAGATGCTAGTGGTTGTAATGGTATGCGATTCGATTATCGAATAAGGGCCATTAGTAAAGATGGTCAAATTATAACGGATACAACAGGTATTCAAATTAATCATGCAACAGAAGTTATTTTATTGGTAAGTGCAGCCACTAGTTTTAATGGGTTCGATAAATGCCCTGATAGTGAAGGAAAAGACGAATCAAAATTGGTTTCATCCTATTTGAATAATGCGGCAAAGAAATCATTTGCACAATTAACAGCAACTCATTTAAATGATTTTAACCATTATTTTAAAAGGGTTTCTTTTTCATTAAATAATAACCAACAAACCGAAAATTCTTTAAAGCCAACAGATGAAAGATTGATTGGTTATACAAAAGGCGCAGATGATCCTTTATTAGAGTCCTTGTATTTTCAATTTGGCAGGTACTTATTAATTTCTAGTTCAAGGCCCGGTGGTACTGCAGCAAATTTGCAAGGTATTTGGAATAAAGAATTTAAAGCTCCTTGGAGTTCTAATTATACCATCAATATCAATACAGAAATGAATTATTGGCCTGCAGAGATGACCAATTTATCAGAAATGCATGCGCCATTATTTGATTTAATAAAAAGTATTTCTGTTACTGGAGCTGTTACTGCCAAAGAGTTTTATAATATGAAAGGTTGGGTGGCACACCACAATAGTGATATTTGGGGCTTGTCTAATCCGGTAGGAGATTTTGGCAAAGGAGATCCTAGATGGGCTAATTGGAGTATGGGTGCCAACTGGTTGAGCCAAGATTTATGGGAGCATTATTTATTTAGTATGGATACTGCTTTTTTAAGAAAATGGTATCCTGTAATGAAAGGTGCAACTGAATTTACGCTAGACTGGTTGGTAAAAGACAGTAGCGGATTATGGGTAACAATGCCTTCTATGTCGCCTGAAAATGATTTTATTTTTGGCGAGAAAAAAACAGGAAGTGTATCTGTAGCTACAACAATGGATATGTCTATTATTCGTGATTTATTTAGCAATACACTTGCAGCTGCTAAGGTATTAGGGATAGACAAAAACTTTCAAACGCTGGTAGCAGAAAGGTATGCTAAATTATTCCCACTGCAGATTGGCGCAAAGGGAAATTTGCAAGAGTGGTACAAAGATTGGGAAGATGTTGATCCGCATCACCGACACGTATCGCAATTATTTGCTTTGCATCCGGGTAAACAAATTTCGCCTATTACCACCCCTGCATTAGCTGCTGCTGCTAAAAAAACATTAGAGCTAAGAGGTGATGAAGGAACTGGATGGAGTTTGGCTTGGAAAATTAATTTCTGGTCGAGGTTATTAGACGGAGATCATGCTTATTCATTACTACGAAATATTTTAAGGTATGTAAGTACTTCGGGTACTAATTATTCTAAAGGTGGCGGTTCGTATGCCAATTTATTTGATGCGCATCCACCATTTCAAATAGATGGAAATTTTGGTGCGGTATCGGGCATTACAGAAATGTTATTACAGAGTCATTTAAATGAAATCCATTTATTACCTGCATTGCCTTCTGCTTGGAAATCGGGTGATATCAATGGTTTGCGTGCAAGGGGTGCATTTGAAGTAGATATTCAATGGAAGGAAAATAAATTATCAACTGCCCGAATTTTTTCTTTGAAAGGCGGCTTGTGTAAATTGAGAACGAAAAATCCAATAACTGTTATTGGTATAAAAACAACCAGTACTAAAACAACTGATGGTTATTATTTAGCACAATTCAATACCGTTAAAAATCAAACAATATTATTGAAAGGGAATTAAATCATTTGATTGTATAGCGTTTTTAATAAATCAGTTGATGAATCAATGATTTGAATGAGTACTATTAATAGCAACTAAAATTTATAAATAAATTTCGAAAATGGGATTACCTGTAAAAGCTTTTTTATTTGATTTGAATGGAACGATGATTGACGATATGCACTACCATAACAAAGCTTGGTTTCATATTTTAAACGATGACTTGGGTGCTAATATGACTTGGGATGAAGTGAAGTTTCATATGTATGGAAAAAATACCGAATTGCTTATTCGCGTTTTTGGTAAGGATCGTTTTTCACTTGAAGAAATGAATACGTTGTCTGTAGAAAAAGAAAAAAGATACCAAGCAGAATACCGACCCATATTAAAATTAATTGAAGGTTTGTCTGGATTTTTAGTGGCAACAAAAAATAAAAATATTAAAATGGGTATTGGCTCGGCCGCTATCCCATTCAATATCAATTTTGTATTAGACGGATTAGACCTTCGACATTATTTTGATTCTATTGTAAGTGCCGATGATGTAATAGAAAGCAAACCAGATCCAGAAACTTATTTAAAAGGTGCAGCAGAATTGGGTGTATTGCCTGCAGAATGTATTGTATTTGAAGATGCACCAAAAGGCGTAGAAGCTGCTCAGAGAGCGGGTATGCGTGCAGTAGTATTAACCACTATGCATGAAGCGCATGAGTTTGCAGCCTATGATAATATCATACAATTTATTACAGATTATAGAGAATTAGATATTGAGAAATTAGTATAAGAATGTGCTTAAATTTCGTATTTTATGTTGTTCTTAAATTCATCCAAAGTATTAATTTAAAACACTTTGAATTGAAAGAATTACTTGAAGCTTCAACTAATTTAATAGTCAAGTACTAAAATAAAACAGGCTGTATCATTTAAGATACAGCCTGTTTTATTATTAAAACTTTTATTTAAAGTTGGTTATTTCTACCAGAATCTAACATACAATAATGTAATGATAATTAAAGTAGTAACCACCATTGCCATATGCGTTGGTGATAATTTGAACATGGTTTTGTCTAAGATAAAAGCTTTTGCGTTTACAGCAGGTCCGGTTAAGCTTACGCCAATCATTGCCACCATTGTAAAGAAGAATGACCATCCCATTCCAACTAAGAAAGGAATTTCAAATCCGCCTTTACCATTCGGGAACGCTGTGTACAACAAAGTTTCGTTACCAAATACTTGCGGTGCATAATTGTTAAAGAATAAGGCCAATAAGAATCCGGTTATCAAACCTACAATTGCTGCGGTAGCTGTGGTGCGCTTCCAAAAGAATCCTAAAATAAACATGGCAAATACACCCGGGCTAATTAGTCCTGTATATTTTTGAATAAAGGTAAATCCACCTTCTCCACCAATGCCTAATAAATCATCCCAAGTGAACACAATAGATAGCGCCATAGCTGCTAAAATAGCAACCCTACCAACCCATACCATTTTCTTTTCGCTAGCATTGGTATTGATGTATTTTTTATACAAATCAAGTGTAAATATGGTTGAAATACTATTTGCCTTACCAGCCAAAGAAGCTACAATAGCCGCAGTTAAAGCCGCTAATGACAAGCCTTTCAAGCCAGTTGGTAAAAATCCTAGAATAGAAGAATAGGCATTGTCTGTTAAGAATTTTCCGCCAGCGCTCATTTCTTGTTGTAAAGAACCATTCTTATACAAAACATAAGCTGCAATACCAGGTAGCATTACAATAACAGGCATTAATAATTTTAAAAATCCTGCAAATAATATACCTGTTCTAGCAGTTTTTAAATCTGCACCTAATGCACGTTGAGTGATGTATTGATTACAGCCCCAGTAGTTCAAATTCACAATCCATTGACCAGCAAAATACATGGTTAAGCCTGGTAAAATCAAGTATTTGTTTATCTCACCTTGAGGAGTAGTAGCAGTTGGTTTTTCTAGCATCATATGAAAATGGTCTGGTGCTTGCACTAATAACTGGTTGAATCCAGCAATAGCATCTTTCCCTAGTCCGAATTTTTCACTTACTAATGTTAAGGCTATATAAGTTGTTGCTAAACCGCCAATAATTAAAACAGCTACCTGAATAATATCGGTGTAACCAATAACTTTCATACCGCCTAGTGTAATGAAAATAGCAAAAACAGCTAATAATAACATTACCAAGTGTAAATTGGTTCCACCAGTTAAATTATTAATAGCGGTTGCTCCCAAAAACATAATGGAAGTAATGTTTACAAACACATATAGGAATAACCAAAAAATGGTCATAACCAAACTCACTGATTCATTATACCTAGTTTTTAAGAACTGTGGCATAGTGAAAATATGGTTCTTTAAATACACTGGCATAAACCAAATTGCAATAATAATTAAAGCAATAGCAGCTATCCACTCATAAGAAGCCACTGCAATACCCACAAAGAAGCCGTTTCCGCTCATTCCAATGAATTGCTCTGCAGAAATATTTGAAGCGATTAATGAGGCGCCAATGGCCCACCAAGTAAGCGATCCTTCTGCAAGAAAAAAGTCTTTGGTATCCATTGTACCTTTCTTTTTTCTCTTATAAATCCAGTAACCATATCCTGATACAATCAAGAAATAGATGAGAAAAATAACATAGTCGATGGTGGCTAGTTTACTGTTCATGGGCAAGCAATTTTGGGAGTTTTAATTTTTGTTTAAAATTTTCTGCGTTACAATTTATTTATAAAAAGTTTCATTCCAACGTAATTCATTTTTAAATTGGTATAGGTGGGTTTCTTTTCCAATTAATAAGTACTCAATGCCAGCCATTTCTGCAAAGTCTTCTAAATGTTCTGAAGACAAGTTTTGGCTATAACAAGTATGGTGTGCACC
>JAPLEL010000290.1:6751-9117 GCA_026391415.1 Bacteroidota bacterium | reverse complement strand
GTAGCAGCGCAGAAAAATGGTTAACTGTACACCAATTTGATTCTGTACCGGCTTGTATAAAAGTATTGCGCGAACGCTATCAAAAAATATATACCACGCATTTATCGGCTGATGCAGTTGATTTATATGATATTGATTTTGTAACTAGTTCTGTTGCCTTGGTTTTTGGAAATGAGCACGATGGTGTTAGTGAAGAAATTAGAAATGTAGCAGATGGAAATTTTATTATTCCTCAGGTTGGAATGATTCAGAGTTTGAATATTTCGGTGGCTTGTGCTATTAGTATTTATGAAGCGTTTCGTCAAAAAAGATTGTCAGGTCATTATCTTAAAGCATCACTTACAGCAGAAAGGATGGAACAACTAACCAACACTTGGACTGAGCCTAAAGCAAAATTTACTTTTAAGGATCGAAGGGCTACTAAATACTAGTCTTCTTTTCAATTTTCTCCTTTGCTTTTCTATCTTCTACTTGCTTTTGTAGATAGGTAATACTCACATTTAATTCAAATCCTATTAATAAAATCAGGGAGTTCAAATTGATCAAAAGCATAATAACTAATACGGTTCCAATTGAGCCATATACTTTATTATAGCTTCCAAAATGGTTAACCCAATAAGAAAATCCCATGGTGGTAGCAAGGGTTAAAAAAGTAGCTAACAATGAGCCTGGCGAAACTAGGTTCCATCTTTTTTCTACTGAAGGTGCATATTTATAGATAAAAGAATTGCCCAAGAAAATCAATAAAATAATGAGTAGCCATCTAGTGTTTTCCCACCAATATAATGATGTGCTTTTAGATAAATGAAAATAGTGTTTTAGGATTTTTTCAAGTGCGTCGTGACCTATTAACAAAAGCACACAACTGATTACTAATAATATTAAAATAAAAGTAAGTTTAATGGCTCTCCAGCGTTTGTGTAGAAAATAAGTTTTTGCGCCTGATATTGATTTTTCGAAGGTTCTAATAATACCCATCATTGCATTAGATGCGTAAAAAATAACCAATAAAAAACCGAATGAAAGTAGTCCACCCCTTGACTTTCGAAAGAAATCATTTAAAAAAGATTCTACCAATTTATAGGTATTTTGGTTGGGTGAAAGGTCTTTGGTTAATGCCAATAATTCTGCTTTAAATTGATTGGAAACGGGTAAATAAGGTACTACTGAAAATAGAAAAATACAAGCAGCAGGAATGGCCATAATAACATTAAATGATATAGAAGCCGCTCTTTCGTTTAGGCCAATTTTCTTTACTTGTAAAAAGAAAAATTCTACCACATCAAATAAGGGTATTCCACTAAAACCAGGTATGATTAATTGCTTGCTTTTTCGAATAAGAAAGGCAATTGGTTTAGCAGTTATAATTAAACGTTCTAATTTATTCAATTTCCTTTCTTTTGCTTTTCTGCCATATAAATATCCAAAGCTTTTTGGTATTCTTTAGCGTATGTATTGTGTTCTGTAAAATTACTACTGAAATGATGGTAACCACTAAAATCACTTTTTGCTACAAAATATAAGTAATTAGTTTTAGGAGCATCTAATACTATGTCAATTGTTTTTGGCATAGGAGTGCATATTGGTCCTGGAGGCAAGCCTTTGTGTTGATAGGTATTATATGGCGAAGGATTCGTTAAGTATTTTTCGTAGATTCTTGTTAGCGTAAAATTCTTCATAGCATACTTGATGGTAGGACAAGCTTGCAAAGGCATTTGCTTTTGAAGTCGATTGGTATATACACTTGCAATTTTATATTTATCGCTTTCGTAGTTGGTTTCTTCGTCTACAATGGAGGCTAAAATATATATTTGTTTTTCCGACAAATGCAACGCAGCGGCTTTTGCCTTCCGATCATTTTTATTCCAAAAATTAGTATTTGCATCTGCTAATTTCTCGAAAATCTTATTTAAAGATACGTTCCAATAAAAGCTATAAGTATCTGGAATGATTAGTGTAAAAACATTACTAGTATCAACCTTCCACTGTTTTAATGAATCACGTGAATTTAAAAAGTTCATCACTTCAACAGAGTCGGGCGAAAAGTTTTTACTGATTAATTTAGCTAAGTCTTCTTTTGTTCTAATATGGTTAATAACCAACCTAATTTCAGCTATACGGCCGTTAGAAATTGTTCGAGCAATTCGCCAAATAGATTGTCCTTTTTTTATTTCGTATTTACCCGGCTTTAAATGATCCCATATGCCTGTTATATTGGTATAGAGTTCTAGTATAAATGGATATTTCACTAATTCTTTTTGCTTGATATCTGCCAAAACCAATTCTTTTTTTATACTGCTATCGGCAATAAAAAAGTAACTAGACTTTTCTTTAAACCTTGTGCCATCAGTAAATAATAGCCATAT
>JAPLEL010000290.1:0-6730 GCA_026391415.1 Bacteroidota bacterium | reverse complement strand
TATAAAGGCTAATGCTATTGCAATAGATCCAATAAATATCAAACGGAAAAATGATTTCATTTGGCTGGTTTAAGGAAAGATTTGAATCATTTACAGCTTCAAATTAATTAAAAAACCCCGTCTGTTTACATAGACGGGGTTTAAATAATGTTACAGTTACCTTATTTTTTTCCGGAATCGCTTTTTAGCGGAACGGTGTTACTAGGCATAGCAGCTGGTGCAGCTGGTGCACTTGTAGTGGTATTAATTTTTTGTAAAAGATTGGTATCCACAGCTGTAGAAGCACCACCTTTTAAAAATAAGCTAGAGAAAATGGCTAATAAAGCAATGATGCCAGCAAATAGCCAAGTGCCTTTTTCTAGCACATCAGTGGTTTGTTTAACACCCATTAAATTGTTGCTTAATCCACCAACATTGGCTGATAAGCCGCCTCCTTTGGGGTTCTGAACCAAAACAATAAATCCTAAAGCCGCGCAGGCTATTACAATTAGAATCAAAAATAAAATTATCATTATATACCTTTTAGATGTTGAATTTTTGCAGCAAAATAAGCGGATTTTTCAGGATTTATGAAACTTAATTTAATATAGAGCTGAATTGCCTTTTGTACCTGCCCTTGTTTTTGGAATATTTCAGCCATTGTTTCAGTTACAATTTCCTTTTGTTCGTTAGAGGTTTTGGCTATTAATATCACCGCTTCTTCTAAATCATGCCTTGTTCCGAGGTCTACGGCGGTTGGATTGTCTGTTTTCATGTATTTAAGCCAGTCTGTGAACCTTCGGAGTTGTGTGGTTAACTTATCTTGTGGAATTTGAGATAAGTCTATTTTAATGCCCTGAGAGGCAAAATAATCACTGGTGTGTAATGGTTCTCTGGTAATTTCTAATTTGGCTTCTTCCGAAACAGGCTTTTTAAAATCGGCCAATTGTTCAGAAAGCAAGTTGGCTATTTTGGTATTACTTTCTGCAGTTGCAGCGGCTTCTTCGTAAGGATGGTTAATGCGCTGTAATAAATCAACCACGGATTCAACAGTAGGGATTTGAATTTCACTAGCCGGATTAAGGCTAGGAGCCTCAATTCCTGCAACTGATTCATTGGTATCGATGGCTAAAACTTTTGCTGAAGGACTTTCTAAACTACTAATTGGTTGACTAATTGAATGCGCTGCATTAGGTTGACTTACTGCAGTTAACAAAGGATTGACTTGGTTGATTGCATTATTTTGGCTTCCAAAATCAGATAATAAGTAGTGAACCCAATACGGATTGCTAAAATAAAAATTAGTTTTTTGTGCCTGATTAGTAAATGAATTTGCGTTTGATTCTTTCAATTTAGCAGATAGCAACAACTGAATGGGAGCAAAATAAGGAGATTCATTGGCTAATTCCAACAAACTATCTTCTTTTACGCTGCCAAGGTTGGCGGTTCCTGTTAAATGAACCAATGCTTTCTCTTGTATTAAACTCATTTCAATAAATGTACGAATAGATGTATTACCAGTTCGAAAATATATGGTTAAAAATTTCGTCTGTTAGGTTTCTAACCAATTCGTCTAGTAATTGACCTTCTGCTTGTTGTAAAGATAAATTAGCAGAGAAATCGGCACTTCTGCTTACATCAAATTCTTCGGTTTTATTTTCTAAAGTTTTTTTAAGCACCACATGTACCCCAACAGTTAAACGGTTGGTAGTTGCTTGCTGAGCGCTTACACCAACTGTTTGTGAACCACTATAGCTTGTAACTGTGGCCAATATTTGATAATGAGCGTCGTCATTATTGGTTTTAGTTAACTTAGTAGAATTGGTTACTTTTTGTTGTAGTTTATCGTACAATTTAGGGCTTAGCTGCGGGTTAACATAACTGGCTTTGTTTTCAATAAAGAAAACTTTAATGGTTTTGATTTTTGTATAATCAATAGACACATCATTCAAGGTATAAATGCCACAACTAGATAATCCTAATAAGAGTATTAGTAAGAGTGAAAAATTTGCTTTTGAAAATAGTTTGATTTTTTGCAGCATAGCTGTTGTTGTTTTTTTTTGAATGTACGTACTACTAAACATTTAATCATTCATCAATATTATATTCTTTTAATTTTCTGTAAAGTGTTCTTTCACTTATGCCTAAATCCAAAGAAGCGTCTCTGCGTTTTCCTTTGTGCTTTTTTAATGCTTTTACAATTAGTTCCTTTTCTTTATCCATGATATTTAAGGATTCTTCAATTTCTTCATGGAGTTGAATACGCTCTTCACTTAAAATCATTGGTTGAGAATGGTGCTGCTGTGGACTGATAAAATTAGGCTGATGATTAGATTGATTATTAGCCGGCGGGTTGTTTACAATATTATTGGTTAACTCGCCTGATGTTTGAAAATCTTCCATTAAAGAATCTCTAGTAAATTTCGCTGCAGTATTTGCTAGCGCTGGGTTTTGTAAAATTTCAAAAAACATTTTCTTTAATTCTGTTACATCTTTTTTCATGTCAAAAAAAAGTTTATACAAAATTTCTCTTTCATTACTAAACTCATTCAAACTAGCAGCATTTGCTAATACGGGTAATCTATTTTTGTTTTTTTCAGGTAAGAATTTTAATAATTCTGAAGCATTAATTTGAGGGTTGGTACTTAATACAGAAATCTGTTCTGCAATATTTTTCAACTCTCTAACATTACCTTGCCAACCATAATTAATTAAAAGTTGTTTGGCTTCTTCGTCTAATTGTACTGGAACAGTTTTATATCTTTCTGAAAAATCTACTACAAATTTTCTAAACAATAATTGAATATCTTCTTTACGGTCTCTTAGTGAGGGTACTCGAATAGGTACGGTACTTAAACGGTAATATAGGTCTTCTCTAAAACGCCCTTTTTGTGTAAACTCTAGTAACTCACGATTGGTTGCTGCAATAACACGTACATCGGTTTTTTGTACTTTTGATGAACCCACTCTTATGAATTCACCGGTTTCTAAAACCCTTAATAGTCTTGCTTGAGTACCCAAAGGCATTTCACCTATTTCGTCTAAAAAAATAGTGCCACCACTTACTGTTTCAAAATAGCCTTTTCTACTATCGATTGCACCAGTAAAAGATCCCTTTTCATGACCAAATAATTCAGAGTCGATGGTGCCTTCTGGAATGGCACCACAGTTTACAGCAATAAAAGGGTTGTGCTTTCTAGTAGATAATGCATGTATTATTTGAGAAAAAACTTCTTTACCCACACCGCTTTCTCCAACAATTAATACTGTTAAATCGGTCGCTGCTACTTGCACTGCTGTATTGAGTGCATAGTTAAGTGCAGGGGCATTTCCAATAATGCCAAATCTGTTCTTGATTGATTGAAGATCCATTCGTCTATTTTTAATATTGCGTAATGCTACACAAGAATAATATTGTTAGTCTTTTACATACTCACCTAAAAGTGTTCCCTTGGTACAAGCATTTATTTTTATTTGTACATAATCGCCTTTTTTAATTGGAAAATTTTCTTTTGCAAAAACGGCTACTTTGTTTTGATCGTTGCGTCCTTTCCAAAAATTAATATCTTTTTTGCTTTCGCCATCTACCAAAATTTTAAATGTTTTACCTACATCATTTTTATTGCTTTGTAGGGATAGTTGGTATTGTACTTCTACAATTTCAGCAAGGCGACGTTTTTTAATTTCTTCAGGTATATCATCTTCATATCTTCTAGCAGCAAGGGTTCCGGGTCTTTCACTATAAAAATACATGTACCCGTAATCGTATTTACTGTACTGCATTATATCAATTGTTTCTTGGTGTTCTTCTTCTGTTTCGGTACAAAATCCTGCAATAATATCAGCACTGATTCCACAGTCTGGTATAAGCTCTCTTATCCTATCAATCTTTGCCATATACCATTCTCTAGTATAAGTTCTGTTCATTAATTGCAAGATTCTATTGTTGCCACTTTGAACTGGCAAATGAATATAGTTACAAATGTTTTCGTATTTAGCAATGGTATGCAATACTTCATCGGTTATATCTTTTGGATGTGAGGTGCTAAATCTTACGCGCAAACTTGGGCTAATCAAAGCAATTTTTTCTAATAACAATGCAAATGTGATAGTGCTATTATTTACTTCGTCTATCCAATAATAACTATCAACATTTTGTCCGAGGAGGGTAATCTCTTTATATCCTTTATCAAATAAGTCTTGCGCTTCAGCTGCTATGGAATGGGCATCTCTGCTTCTTTCACGGCCTCTAGTAAATGGCACCACACAAAAACTACACATATTATTGCATCCGCGCATAATAGACACAAATGCAGATACGCCATTACTGTTTAATCGAATAGGTGAGATGTCGGCATAAGTTTCGTCTCTGCTTAACAATACATTCACTGCTTTCTGTCCTGTTTCTGCTTCTAAAATCAAAGCAGGAAGGCTTCTATAGGCATCGGGGCCTACTACTAAATCCACCAATTTTTCTTCTTCTAATAGTTGCGATTTAAGTCTTTCAGCCATACAACCCAATACACCCACTAATCGGCCAGATTTACTTTCTTTAGCTTTTCTAAATTCGGTAAGTCTTTTGCGAATGGTGAGTTCGGCTTTTTCTCTGATAGAGCAGGTATTTACTAATATTAAATCTGCTTCTTCAAAATGTTTGGTTGAACCATAGCCGCTTTCTTGTAAAATGGAGGCCACCACTTCGCTGTCGGCAAAATTCATGGCACATCCATAGCTCTCAATATAGAATTTCTTATTTGTAACACGGTTGGGTGTAAATGAGGGGTTTTCAAATACATCTCCATTATGTTCGTATGGATTTTTTTGGCTTCCTATTGATTGAATTGCTGTTGCTTTATCGTCTATCATTGTTTTTATATCTCTCTCGTTTGTATGTATTTGACTAGGTGGTTGCTATTTTTGATAATGAAATAAACAATGATCTAGCCTTTAATAAACGCAAATTTAGTTATTTTAAATCAATTTTAGTGTCATTTTGTCACATTATAGACTGATTTAACACTCGAGATTTTACAACTAATACCCAATGTGTTGTAGTTTGTTAATGTGGCTAATTTATTTAATTGCTTATACACATATTCTATAATGGTTTAATAACCGACTATTTTTGCGCAGTTAATAAATAGTTGGTATGAAACAAATAGTTTTTATTCTCTTACTTTTTATTGGGGTTAATTTATCTGCACAAGATTTAGTTGTTAATAAATTACGTGCCGAAACAGCTAGAACTATTAAAAAAGAAGCAGATACTAGTCATTGGCAATGGAAGAGTGGAGGGTTATTTAGTTTCACATTATCGCAAGGATCTTTAAGCAATTGGGCTTCTGGGGGGGATAATTTTTCATTAGCAGCAAATGGTTATTTAAACTATTTTTTCTATTACAAGCATGGACGTCATAGTTGGGACAATAATGTTGATTTGAATTTAGGCTATGTAAATACTACAAGTTCTGGCGGAAGAAAGAATGACGATAGAATGGACTATTTGAGTAAATGGGGTTACAAAATTGATTCAATGGGAAGAACCTATTTAACGGGCTTGTTTAATTTTCGTTCGCAATTTTTTGATGGATACAATTATGGTGTGAGGCCAGCAGATTTATCTTCCTCATTTTTATCTCCAGCTTATGTGATTACTTCAGTTGGGCTTGATTTTAAGCAAAGTGATCGTTTCTCTTTATTCTTGAGTCCTATTACTTCAAGATGGACGCTAGTTGCTAATAATTCATTATCGCAAAAAGGATTATATGGCTTACCAAAAGGGGCTCATTCACTAAATGAATTTGGTGCTTTTGCAACTATTAATTTTTTTACAAAAATCGGTCAAAACATTGGTTATAAAGGAAGGCTGGATTTGTTCTCGAATTATGCGTTAGATCCACAAAATGTTGACGTTTTTATGACCAATCAATTTAGTTTTAAAATCAATAAAAATTTCTCTGCTACTTATGGCTTAGATTTTATTTATGACGACAATGTGCGCCTTTTTGGTGGAGACCATAATGCCCCAGGATTGCAATTGAAAAGTTTAATTGGGATAGGATTTTTAAAGCCACTTAATTTGCGCAAACGAATCTAAAATGCTATTCTGCATTGACTTCTAGCAAATGTTTAATTTTATTTGCTTGATGAATAAGGTCTTGGTAATCTGAACTAATAATAGTCACATGCCCCATTTTTCTGCCAGGTTTGGTATGTGTTTTTCCATACAGGTGTACAAAAACATGATCCATCTTTAATACTTCTTCTAACCCTTTATAAACCGCTTGTCCATTGTGTTCAGGAGCCCCTAATAAGTTTACAATAGCTGAAGGCATTATAGGGTCTGTATTACCCAATGGATAGCCTAATATAATTCGCCATAACATATCATATTGGCTACAGTAATTTGCTTCAATGGTATGGTGTCCGCTATTGTGTACCCTTGGTGCGGTTTCATTTACCCATACATTTCCTTGAGGGTCTACAAATAATTCTACTGCAAATAACCCTGGACTATTTAATGATTTGGCCACTTTTAAGGCAATTGCTTCTGCTTTCCACAAAATAGATTCTGGTAAACGAGCTGGAGAAAGTTGGTAATCAAGTAGGTTCAATTGTTGGTTCACCAGCATTTCGGCTGCCGGATAAATAGCAGTTTCACCTTTATCATTAACAGCAATAATTAAAGCAATCTCTTTTTGAATATCCACCATTTTTTCAAGTACCGAGGGTGCATCAAACCCTTTTGGTA
>JAPLEL010000181.1 GCA_026391415.1 Bacteroidota bacterium | reverse complement strand
TGTTTTGATTTAAACAAACTTGGGTTTGAATAAGTAAATACGTTTGAGTTATTAATAGTAGCTCTTGCAACTGTATTTAGTGTTAAAACAGGCAATCTATTATAGTTTCTAGCATTTGATGTTAGGGTATCATCGTATCCATATGAATTGGTTGTATTCATATCATACCCAAATGTGCTTTTGAATGAAAACAATTTCGAGAAATTATAATTCGCATAGCCGTTATAGTTATACGCAGTAATATTTCTAACACGATATTCGGCACTTGTCATTTGCAAAGGATTCACTAGGTTCAACCCATTACCAGGACTATTGGCATCCAAAGTAGGATCATAATAATCTTCTGCTTGACCTTGCATTAAGAATGGCTTGTATCTTATATATTGACGTAACCTATTTGAACCAGCACCACCAACATCAGAAGTACCAGCACCACCAATTACTTGTTGGTTATAACGTACATTAAATCCAACTTTAAATTTATCTGATACTTTATGGTCAAATCTAAAACTTGCCAATTTTCTATCATAATCTGAATTGATTAATAAGCCTTCTTGTTTGTTGGCAGTAACACTCAAATTATATTGTGTAGCTGCTGTTCCACCAGTAACTGAAATATTATTGGTCATTTGTATTGCATCTCTACCCAAAATTCTGTCTTGCCAATTTTGAGGATATATATAATTTCTATACGTATTGGCAATAGTATCAAAATTGCTCATTCTTTTTATATACTGTGCAGCAACACCTGTATCCGTTGGATTTTCAGTATACTTTGCCCTCTCGTAAGCCCATAAAACGAAATTATAAGGATCCATCAAATCTAATTGCTTAGACAAATTAGTTACTCCCATAAAACCGTTATAAACTACCGAGGTTTTGCCACCAGTGTTTTTGCCACCTTTGGTTGTAATTAAAATAACACCATTAGATCCGCGAGCACCATAAATAGCAGTAGAAGCCGCATCTTTTAATACGTCAATCGTTTGAATATCTTGTGGAGAGAGAATAGACAATGCATTTTCAACTTGCACCCCATCCACAACATATAAAGGAGAACCACTTTGCGTAATAGAGCTTCTTCCTCGTACATAAATATCAACATCAGCACCTGGAGCCCCTTCTGATACATTAACCTGAACACCCGCTAGCTTTCCAGCTAAGGCCTCAGCAGCAGAGTTCATAGGATTGTCCTTTAATTCTTTTGCACTAATTGAAGCAACGGCTCCAACTAAGTCTTTTCTCTTAACTGTTTGGTAACCAATCACTACCACTTCATCAACTTCTTTGGTTTCGGCAACAAGTGAAATATTTATTTCAGACCTGTTGTTTACAGATTCTTGTTTTGAAGCGTATCCAACAAATGAATAAACCAATACCGCATTAGCAGGAACACTTATAGCGTACTTACCAGTTTTATCGGAAGAAGTTGCTTTTGCACCACCCTTTAAACTGATACTTGCACCTTCAATAGGTTGGTTATCAGCTCCGGTTACTTTTCCTGTAATTGTTTTTGTAGTATTCTGTGCCGATATTGGTTGCATAAAGCAAACCCCAATCATAACAGTTATTGCAATTACCAACTTAGGCATCAATTGCTTGCCATCTTTATAGGAGGAAGTCAAAAATAATTCTTTAAATTGAACAAGGGTAAGCCTTAAATAGCTTCTGATACCCAAAAAGAGATAACACAGGAACATGGCAAGCATTTTAGTAAATAAAATCGATTAAGAATAGCAAAAATCACCTATTCTACATAATAAAGATAACCAAAATGCAAAAATTGATCATATATCTACGCAATCGTTCCCGGTAGCTTCGCCAGATTAACTACAGCATAAAAAGTTCGACTTAATTAAAGGGGGGGATGATTTGTTAGCACTTTATTAAAAAATGAACCTAATTTTCTACATTTTGAAAAACAACCTTTAATTCGGTACCCATTTTAGGAACAGATTTAATATGCATCAGTCCATTAAATAAAGAAGCCCTAGTTTGAATATTGATCAACCCAACCCCATTAGAAGTAGTAGCTGTATCGAAGCCAATACCATCATCTTGTATAATTAAAATTAAGTGATGATGTTCGTGGTATAATTTAATGAGGATGTTTTTTGCCTTTGCATATTTAAAAATATTAACAAACTGCTCTTGAACAATTCGATAAATAGCCAGTTTAAAAGCATCCGAAATAGCATACTCGTTAAACCCAACTAAATCTTTTTTAATGTCAAAATGTTTTGACTTTTTTGCAATAGTAATAATATGATCAAGCGCTTCACTTAAAGACAATTCATTTAAAGAAGGAGGCAATAAAGAATGAGAAAGTTTTCGTATTTCTTGAATTGCTCCTGTTAATAATTTATCTATATCTAAAAATAAATCTGAATTGCTTTTGGTTTCAATTTTTAATAACCCTAAGTACATTAAAGATCCTGCCAAAATTTGATTTATATTATCGTGTAATTCAAGCCCTAATTCTTGGCGTTCTTTTTCTTGTGCAGAAATAACAGCTTGTGTTATTTCCATATTTTTCTTTGTTTTCTCTTCTTCTAAACTTTTTTCTAATTTAATCTTTTCGGTTACGTCTGCACCAATGGCTAATATTGCTTTTTGGCCATTATAATTGATTTTATGCAAGGCCATGTCTAAAAAAAGTATTTCGTTTTCATGTGTATAATGACGAATAATCCCTTTTTGTATATTTAAATCACCATTTATTAATTTACTTGTAAGTGTTTTAATATTTTGCACATCATTTTCTATTGAAATTTGATGTAGGTTCATTTGTAAAAACCGCTCTCTAGAATAATTCAATTGCGAACATGCTGTTTCATTAACATCAATAATATTTAAATCAGACGGATTTAAAATGAAAATAGAATCTGGATTATTGTCAAATAAATAGCGATACTTTTTTTCATTATCTCGTAAATTTTTTGAAATATTATTTCTTTCAATACTATAGGTAATACTCTTTTGTAAAACAAATGCATTCACCTCGTCTTTAATTAAATAATCTTGCACACCAAGTTTCAAACTATCCATTGCAATTTGGCGATCGCTTAAGCCTGTTAAAACAATAACAGGAGTCCCATAAGACAATCTGATTATATGCTCAATTGAAGCTTTTCCAGAACTATCAGGAAGTGAGAGGTCTAATAAAATAATATCATATCTGTTATTTAAGAGACTAATATTAGCTTCTTCTAGCAATGTATTGTGTGTAATTGATACATCAGAGAAATTAACCTCTAAATACTCTTTTACTAGAAAAAAATCTCCTTCATTATCTTCTACAACTAATATATTCATTGCCATTTATTTTAATTAATGATGCAGTAAGTTTTTTCTACTCTATGAAGTTACCAGTAAAAAATATAGACAAGAATAATTCTTTTTTTAATCTTTCTACTAAATTAAACGACAGTGGTTTACTTTCAAATCCAATAATTAATGTATCATTGCCCGCTCTTTCTTTATCTTTTGGATTAACCGTTGAAGATAAAATTAGAATTTTTGTATTGGGAAATAGTGATGCATATTTTTGCTTATATATTTTTAAAAAATCCCAGCCATCCATTACAGGCATATTTAAATCAAGCAATATTAAATCAGGTTTTTTATAACTATTCCCTGTACCATTTAATATGAAATTATGTAAATATTCGATAGCCATACCACCGTTACTAACAACCTCAACTGATTTGCAAAATTCTGTATTTTTCATAACCATCTTATTCAACATTTGCGTAATTGGATCATCTTCTATCATTAATAGGTTAGAAATCATATTTTTTGATTTTTAAACGCAATTGAAAACTTAGTTCCTTTATCAACCTCGCTATCTACAGTAATTTTACCTCCCAAGGCAGTTACTTGCGATTTTATAAGATACAAGCCAATCCCTTTACCATCGTGTGTATCGTGAAATCGTTGGTATAACCCAAAAATTCTATCCTTAACGTATTTCATATTCATCCCTATACCATTGTCAGTAAAATCAAGTACTATTTCTTCGTCTAACTTGTGCGAGTTAATACTAATTTCAAGTTTTCTATCTGGCGATGCAAACTTGATAGAATTTGTAAATAAATTAATTAAAATACTTTCTAAATAACTAGGATCAAAAACAATAGAAGGAGCAGCAGAAAAATCAGTTGAAATACTTATTGATTCAGTATTTAGTAATTCTCTTAAATTATGAATATTCTTTTCAACTGTTTCTTGAAAAGAAATTTCATGAAGTGCTAAATATTTTTTTTCTCGAATAACTAATACGTTTATTAAATCATTTAAGATTGTCTGTTATTTTTTCTGGTTCTAACAAGTCTACGATTGATAGTAAATTAGTAACTGGCGCCCTTAAATTATGAGAAGTAATAAAGCCAAATTGTTTTAAATCTGCATTCGTTTGTAACAGTTCCTCTATTAATATATTTCGTTCTTCTTCTTCCGTTTTTCTTTTTGTAATATCTCGGTAATTTAACACAACAGCCTTCACAGCTGAATCCTCTAATAAATTATAAAAAGTAGATTCCAACCACCGATAACCTGCATTAGGAATCTTATATTTAAATTCTAATAATTTAATTACCCCTGGGTTTTTTACCACTTCTAAGAAAGTGTTAATTACCGCAGTTCTATGGTCTGGATGCAAAAATTCAACTCTAAAAAAGCCACCATTTTCGGCCCAGTTAAACCCTATTATTTCTTTGCCAAATGAACTAATGTCTTGAATATTTCCATTTGCACCAATTAATGCAAATCCATCTGTGCTATTTGCTATAATTGACCTGAAGCGCTTTTCACTATTCGAAATAATTAGTCTGGATTTATTCCGTTCAATACCGTAACTAATACTTTTTTGTAGGATGGTGGCACTCACTTCGTCTTTTACCAAATAATCTTCCACTCCAAGTTTGAGTGTTTCAATAGCTAGCTGTTTATCATCCCTACCAGTTAATACAATAACAGGCGCAGCTTTTGCTAGGCTTAAAATTTCAAGAATTGAAATCAATCCATTACTGTCTGGTAATGATAAATCTTTTAATATAACATCGTATTCGTTTTTTCTTAATGATACTAATGCTTCTTGTAAAAGACAACAATGTGTTATTTCAACAGAATTAAAAATCTCAGTTAAATAATCTTTAACGAGCAAAAAATCGCCTTCATTGTCTTCTATAAGCAAAACATTGAATTGTTTAACTAATTGCATTGTTTAAAATTTAATTCAATTGAATATTTTAAAAGTAATTTATTTATTAAGATAAATAAAAACACTTGTTACGAACTACAAATTAAGCATTAAAACCCATCTGTAATTTAGCAGGCGTTAATGCAAAAGCGCTGAAAAACTCGCATTACATTTTATTATAATATTATTTAGCATTTCAATTACATTTTCTTTATGCTCCAATTAACAAATTATACTTGTTGGATTCTTTTTTCGAATCAGTTATTAATCATGAAAATATTGCAATCAAGCTTAAATAAGCAAGTCAAATTTAAACTGTTTACTTTTTATTAATTTTTAGTTCAAAACAATAAACGATTTAAAAAAGAGTTACATTACACGCTCAAATTATATATAAAGATTAAGTTGCTATGATACCTTTAGTAATGTGTGTTGATGACGACCCAATATTGTTAATGCTAAATGAATTAGTGTTAAAAGAATACGCATTTTGTAATAAGTTTATTAAAATTGAAAGTGCAGAATTATCATTGGAGTATTTTAGTCAGCAATCTCAAAAACCATTATCAGAAGCCGTTTTACCCAATATTTTATTTCTTGATATTAATATGCCTACAATGGATGGTTGGGGATTTCTAGATGAATTTGCAGAAAATTTTCAAGAATACCATTCAAAAGTTTCCATTGTAATCCTTTCGTCTAGCGTTAATCCTGCTGATATTGAGAAGGCCAATAAGCACCCATTGGTAATTGCCTTTATGCCAAAACCAATGGGTGACAAAGAATTAGATGAGCTAAAAAAACACCCTACACTTTCTTTGTATCAATAATTTAAATAATACCTATTGCGTGTTTGAATTTCTATTATTTTAAAGTAGCAATTGGCTGAGGATCCATATCAGTGAATTCTTTGTTTTCACCTGCCATGCCCCAAATAAAACCATAGCTTGCAGTTCCAACGCCAAAGTGCATACTCCATGGTGCAGAAATAGCTACTTCATTATTTCCAATTACTAAATGCCTAGTTTCTTGTGGCTCACCCATAAAATGCATTACGCGATGATCGGGATGCACATCAAAATAAAAATAAGCTTCCATTCTTCTGGTATGTGTATGTGGTGGAACTGAATTCCAAACACTTCCAGCTTCTAAAACAGTTAAACCCATCACTAATTGACAACTTGAAATTCCGTCATTGTGAATGTATTTGTAAATAGTACGTTTGTTAGAAGTAGCAATATCTCCAAGATTTACTGGAGCAGCTTCTTCTTTAGTCATTTTTCTATTAGGATAAGACATATGAGCCGGAGTAGACAATAAATAAAAATACGCCGGGGCTTCTGCATCAACACTTGAGAAAGAAACATTATTGGTTCCTTTACCTAAATACACAGATTCTAAACGACTAATTTGATAATCAATTCCATCTGCAGTTACAATGCCAGCACCACCTACATTTATAATTCCAAGTTCGCGTCTCTCTAAAAAATAGGTAGCTTTTAGTTCCCCTTCATTAGGCAAACTGATACTTTCTTTTAAAGGAACTACACCTCCAATAATCATTCTATCGTAATGAGAGTATACCAGTTCAATATTACCAGGCTTCATTAAATTTTGAATTAAAAAATTATTGCGCAGTTCATCTGTAGACATTTTACTAGTTTCTACAGGGCTATTTTGGAATCTAATTTGCATGGATATTTTTTTAAAATGATTGTTGTAATTAAAGTAAATTTAATAATAAAAGTTTGTATTGCTGATTTGCATTGGTTTTTATAAAATCAAAACATTCGTTACAGTGGTATTTTGTATGAGCACTCAGCAAAATAGGATACCCATCAGTAAAACTATATGGCCTAATTTGTTGTCCAGCAGTCCATTCTTTTTTTTGTATTAAAAAAGGGATCAATGCATCAAATGCTTTACTCAATGATTTACCGGAACTTGTTTTAAATTGCCAAAGATTAATATTTGTTTTTTCTGAAAGTTGTGCAATTACAGTAAAGGCATTTAAAATAAATGCAGAATAATGAAAAGAAGTGGTTCTTGCTAATTCTAATGGAAAAAAACCATTGGAGTCTTGTTGTAAATCTAAGCGGTTTGCGGCCCGCTGTACAATTTTATTTGCAAGATTTGTACTGTCTACATATAATGCAATAGCTAATGTTTGCGCATCATACCAAACCCCATGATTATTTGGAGCATTCATTTCGTCTTTGCCTATATCACTTGTTTGTATCCAATTTAAAAAATCAGCAAACCAAGCCTTCATCTCTTTTTGATTTTGAGCAGTCCAATACTTAGACGATTTTATTAAGTTAATACCATCAATCACAAAAATAAATTGTCTGGTATCAATTAATCCTTCCGCCCTTCCATCTACAACACCCTTCACTGCTTGACCATATTTTAAATTAGGATTCATTTTAGTTGCAGGATCTAAAAACCAAACTTGTAATAATTTACTAGCATGCGCTGCATACTTTTCGTCTTGTGAAAAATAATAAGCAAGTGCCAATAAATTAATATGCTCACAGAGTACGGGCATATGTTCTTTATCGGGATAATTTTTTACTTCTGGATTTATTTCGCCGTCTTTTCTAATATAGGGCAATCCATTTGCGGTAGCAGGATTAGGCCACCAATAAGGCGCAAGACTCATATAGTCGTGTTTGTCTCCGCTTGGAGGCAAATCTGTTTTGCCCATTACACTCACTGGTAAATAGTTCAACAACTTATCTGCATCTTTCAGTAGCTGTAAATAAGCAGGATATAGTTCTGAATCTTTTGCTTGAATCTTTTTCTTTTTCTGTGCGATGGTATTGTAATCAAGTACAATTATATCAGACTTAGACAATTTAATTTGTGCCATTAAATATTGACTCACTAAACAAATAAAAAATAAACCTATAATTTTTCTATACATATAATTGTTGTATTGTTTTTTACGCCTTTTATTTTTCTGTTCTAAAACAAGGTGCGGGCAAGCCTTCTTTGTTGTATAAGTTTGCACCAACAGGATTATCTGCCCAAGCATACCTAACAGCGGTTGGATAAAGTATATCCTTATTCGAAACGACTACTGTATTTCCAACTATTTTAGCTGTAGCCCAAACGAATTTTTTAGTACTATCTGAAATGGCAAAATGATTTAACTCAGTTGTATTTTTTGCAATCAATCCAGAACCTATATTATTAAAACTAAGTATAATTTTATTCCCATCAATTTTCATTGATTGATATGATGGCCCTTCAGATACAATATTTGATTCTTTGTACGCAGTTTTTTGTGCAACTAAAGCCAATCGCCTACCCACTTCTGATTTATTCATCGGATGCACATCGTTCCATTCGCCTATATCATTGGTTACCGACATTCCAGTATTAGGTATTGAAAGTGTTTCAAACTGTGCCTCTTGCAGTTCAGCCAATTTACTATTAGCAGGTAATGGTTTTGAAGGATTGTTATTTGCTAATTGTACATAAAGAAATGGAAAATCTCCTTGGTTCCATTCTTTTCTCCAACTATTAATTAATCTAGAAAATATTGTTCGGTATTCATTGGCGCGACTAATATTGGATTCGCCTTGGTACCAAATCACTCCTTTAATGCCATAGCCAATTAAAGGCTCAAGCATGCCATGATACATAGAAGCAGTCTGGTCTTGAAAACGTGTAACATCTTCTCTATTCAGCGGAGGGATGGCTGTACCAACTTTATATTTCCATTCTCCTTTTAAATCAATGGTACTATCGCCTAGTTCAATTCGATAAGGTTTGTCTTTTATAAACCCTGCATTACCTGATTCATTGACAATTCTTAAGGTGATGGTATTAATTCCTGGCTTTAAAAGATTAGCAGCAATTGAATATTTTCTTGGTGCATATTTGTTTGAAGTAGTTCCAACAAGTACCCCATTAAAATACGTGTAATCCTTCATAATAATATTGCCCAATCTTAATAGCGCGTTCTTACCAAGCATTGAAGGTGTTATATAAATTTCTTTCGTTAGCCAAACAACACCAGACTCCACACCTTTCAATCCTTGCTCTTGCCAAAAATTAGGCATTTGAATAGGTTGCCAATCTGTATAGTTAGTAGTGATATCCTGCCATTTTTGCTGCAATCCTAGATCTGATTTATTGATTTTATCATTCCATTCATCAGCTAGCAATTTATCTTTTTTACTGATTGATTTAACAAGGCTACTATCTTTAAATTTTATTGAAGGATTGTAATATGCAGGAAAATCTTTTAACTCAGTTTCATTCAACCATGCTTCTGCCGGTGTGCCGCCATAACTACAATTGATGAGCCCAATTGGCACTTTGTATTTATCATATAAATTTCGAGCAAAAAAATAACCGATTGCAGTAAAATTCAGTACGGTGATAGGATTAGCCGACTCCCAGCCTTTATCGGATTCAATGTTTGTAGCAGTATTAAAACCGATTCTTCTTTTTACCAAAAAATGCCTTATTTGGTCATTGGCAGAATTGCTTATTTCAGTTGGATATTTTTCACTGGCTTTAAATAATTCATATTCCATATTCGACTGCCCAGAACAAAACCAAACATCCCCAATTAATATATTTTCAACATTGATTGTATTAGATCCAATAATTGTTAATACATAAGGACCTCCGGCATTTTGTGCAGCAATATTTATTCTCCATTTTTTATCTGCACCTGTTACTGTTCGATATTTTTTTCCTTTGAATTCAAGAGTAATTTTTTCGGCATTATCGGCCCAACCCCAAATGGGTATTGATGCATTTCTTTGAAGCACCATTCCATTACTAATGAATCTTGGCAGCGTAATAGTTGCAAATACTGTATTTACAACAAGACTCATTAAAAAAAATAGTACAATCCTTATAGAATTCATTGCAGGTTTATTTTTTAACCTTTTTAGTTTTGTTTCCGTGTCTTCCATCCCCGCCTGCATTGTCTATAATACCACCTGCAGGATTTAAATTATCCAATACTTTTTTTAACTGGATAAAGGCGTCATTTGCTGTTTTATTATTTGGATAATTAGTCACTAATTTTTCTTCGAATGGCGCATTGCTCATATCATACAACTCATTACTATTATTCAATTTCCATTTGTCGCTTCTAACATACCATCTATTACCTAACTCACAAAAAATCCAATCTCTTGGTTTTCCTTTTTTACCTAATAATTGTGGCAAAAAACTTTGCCCGTCCAAAATATTTTTTGTTGGTAATGTTGCACCAGCAACATCTGCAAAAGTTGGCAACAAATCGCTTGCATCAATTAATGTTTCTGAAACTTGATTGGGGGTAATTACGCCAGGCCAATTTGCTATAGTTGGAACCAACCCTCCGCACTCTAGCATTTCACCTTTTTTACCAGAAAGTTGTTTTCCATTTATGGTACCACGTTTAGCATATAGGCTAGCTGTTCCATTATCACCCATTAAAACAATTAATGTATTTTTTCTTAAGCCTAAACTATCTAATGTTTTTAAAAGTTTCCCCACTAACTTATCCATATAAGCTATATTATCGGCATAAACATCTCCACCAGGTTTACTATCGGGGGTGGGTAGAATTTCACTGTGTACTTGTGCCAAAGAATAATATAAAAAGAAGGGTTTGTTTTTATTTTCTGATACCCAATTAACCATGTGATTGTGCAATAAATCGGGCATATAGTTTTTACCTAATGATTTGTCTACACCATTTTCTGTATAAATTTCTTCTTTGCCTTTTGCTTGATTCCAATACACACCACTTCCTTTAAATCGCATATAATCGTCAAACCCAAAATCAGAAGGATTCAAAGGCAATTGCCCCCATTTTCCAATCATCGCACTTACATATCCAGCTGATTTTAAAACAGTAGGAATCATCACTTCTTCCGAAGGCTTTATATTAGCACACATATCTTGATTAACAGCCCCTGTTCTAAATGCATAACGTCCGGTAAGAATCAACGCTCTTGATGGTCCACATAAAGGAGCTGTGTAACAATGCTGAAACCTGATACCTTCTTTTGCCAACTTATCAATTACTGGTGTGTGATTACTATCCGAACCATAAGCACTAACATCACCAATACCTAAATCATCTGCAAGGATATAAATGATATTAGGTTTTGAAACGGCGGTTGTTTTCTTTGGTTTAGTTTGTACAGCATTATTATTCTGTGCAAACACTATAGTTGATATTGCCATTGCAATAAATAAAAGACTGCTGTATTTCATGTTGTATAAAATTAAAATTGATTGATGTAAAACGTTAATTAATCAGCAGAAGTCTTCCAATGAGTGGAATCACCTTTAAACCTTGTAAGTGCTTTCCATTCTGTTTCCATTCCTTTGTCGCCTTGCTGATCCATCCATTTTTTTAGTTCAACAAATAGTTTGTCTTTTACTTTAGTCAATGATGCATCATTTACTAAATTTTTCAACTCGTACTTATCTGTTTTTATGCGATACAATTCAAATTCAGGACGGTTTCTATAAAGTGCAGCATGCGCATACGCTTCTGGATCATTTTTTGTTTTTTTAAGCCATCCCTCATACAATTTATTGCCAAGTTTCGATTCAGAACAATAAAACGGATCGTTATAATTAATGTTCCATATTAACTTGTAATCGTGGTCTTGTATTGACCTAACAGGATATGCATCGGATCCGTTTTTAATTCCCCTTGTTGTATGAACACCATACACATAAGAACGAATTTCTTTATTAGTTCCTTTAAAAGCGCCTAAAAAACTCTTGCCATCTAATAGCATTGTTTTTTCTGTATTGCCTCTTAAAAGCTCAGGATTACCTCCTACTGCTTCATATAAAGTTGGAACTACATCAATGTATTGTGCTAAAATTTCGGTTCTAGTAGCAGGCTTAATAGTTTTAGGCCATCTTGTTATATACGCTGCTTTTAAACCCATATTATAGCAAGTCCATTTTCCAAATGGAAGAGATGTTCCGTGTTCACTTGCAAAAGTAAAGATGGTATTATTGGCATTTTTATATCGATCCACCATATTCATACAATAGCCTACTAAACTATCGGCATAAGTAATTTCGGCATAATATTTTACCAAACTTTCTCTGGTTTCTTTGGTATCAACCATATAAGGCGCAATGTGTAAAGCCTCTGCTTTATACTGATCTTGGTTACCGCGTGTCCAAGGACCATGCGGCTGATTGGTAGCAACCACTAATAAATATGGTTTGGTTTTGTCTTTATTAATCCAAGCTTCCGCATCTGAAAGATTGATATCTATTCCTTCGCCATTATCACTATCTCTTCCACCAAGGTATTCGAATGGAAACGAAGCAACTGGGGCTGTATGTCTTTTACCAATTAAGGCAACCCTATAACCTAAATCTTTAAAGTGATGAAAAATACTAATTACATTGTCATATACTTTAGCATGATTAGGGTAGCTGCCATTTTTTACAGGAAAAATTCCGGTATACAAACTTTGTCTGGTAGGCCCACACATAGCAGTTGCATTATTCATATTATCAAAACAAATTCCTTGCGAAGCCAGTTTAGATAAGTTAGGCGTTTTAACATCTGGATTACCATAAGGCTCACAATCAACAGAAGTCATATCGTCTGCTATAAAAAAAAGTACGTCGGGCTTTTTCTCATTTTTTTGAGCAGTTTTTAAAACCGAATTCAATTCATTAATTTGATTCGATTTTACAACCAAAGGTGTTCTTGTTTTTTTAGGCTCAGACAAAAAAGAACTTGCAATCAAAAGCACAAATGCTGCTAATGAAATACCAAACACAGATACTTTATTCATATGGATAATTTTTAATTTTTTGATTCCCAAGGCCATGGTTTCGCTTTCATTCTAATAGCTTCGCTCTCCCATTTTGCAGACAACTCTTTTACTTTTTCAGGATACTTGTTTGCTAAATTATTTGTTTCTGAAGGATCATTATCAATGTTATATAGTTCCCAATTATTATCAACTAATGGAGAAAATATTTTTTTCTTTTGTGTCTTTGCAACTAGTTTCCATTCATTCATTCTAAGCGCCCTATTTGCTGCATGTTCCCAAAAAATAAATTCTCTAGCAATTGGTTTATTGGTAAATGTGGGCACTAAACTTTTTCCTTCATAAGGTTGAATCGTATGCCCATTAAATACAGTTGGATAATTCAATCCAACAATATCTACACAAGTAGCAAGTATATCAATTAAATGCGAAGGTTGTTTTCTTAATTCTCCTGTAGCTTTTATTCCCTTTGGCCAATAAACAATTAAAGGAGAGGCTATACCACCTTCATGTGTAAATTGTTTGTATTCTCTAAATGGCGTATTGCTAAGATTCGCCCACTCCTCTCCGTAAGTAGACCATGTATTTGCTTCGCCAGGAACAACTCCTCTACCACTCTTTAAAAAATCTCCATCACGCGTGTAGATTGGTTTTTTTTCTAATAATATAGAGTCAGCGGCAAATGATTTTTTTAATTTTTGTTTGGCAGTTAATGGAATTTCAGGTTGATCTGTATCTAAAGTTTCTGCACAGCCACCATTGTCGTGCATATAAAAAATAATGGTGTTTTCTAAAATGCCTTTTTTCTCTAATGCAGTGATAATTCTTCCTACACCTTGATCCATAATGTCAATCATGGCAGCGTATACTTCCATTCGTTTTACTTGCCATTCTTTTAAAGGTTCTTTACTCCATTCTGGAATAGCAACGCCACGTTCAGTTAACACACATTTATCACTAATGATTCCTAACTTTTTTAATTTTTCAAACCGTTGTTGACGCGCAATATCCCATCCTTTATTATACATGCCTTTATATTTCTCCACTTCTGCCGCAGGAGCATGTAATGGCCAGTGTGCGGCAGTATATGCTATATAAAAGAAAAAAGGATTTTTTGATTGATGCTCAGTAATAAACTTTACGGCTGTATCACTAATTGCATTTGTGTAATAAAAGTTTTTTGACGGTGCAATGAAAGTGTTATTGCTAATTAGTGTTCCAGGATCATAATAACTGCCAGATCCATTAAGTGTTCCAAAATATCTTTGAAAACCTCGTTGACAAGGCCAATTGCTTTTATCTGTTGTAGTACCCATATTTTTTGCAATATGCCATTTACCTGTCATATAAGTAGCATACCCTGCTTGCTTAAATAATTCTGCCATTGTTATAACATTTTTACTTAAATCATCTACGTATCCTTCTTCAGTAAAATTTTCTGTTGACAAATGCCCCATACTAGCTTGATGAGGATATAAACCTGTAAGCAATGCTGCCCTGGAAGGACTACACCTTGCTGTGTTATAAAAGCGCGTATATCGCAAACCGTTCATTGCTAGTTTATCAATATTTGGTGTATGAATTTCAGAGCCATAACAGCCAATATCTGAATAGCCCATATCGTCTGTTAGAATAACAATAACGTTTGGTTTTTTCTGTGCCTGCAATAACAAAGGAGAGAACTGTATGATTATTCCTAAAAAAAATAGAAACTTATTTTTAGAAAGAGTGCTATTGAATATTGAAATTCTCATCTTATTTTTCTAGGTAGTTGAATGTGGAACTTTAAACTCAATCACAATATTAAACAATGGAATATCACTTAAATTTTTTACTGCATGTACAATTGGTTCTGCAAATTTTACAGTATTAGGCACTTGAATTCCAGTTCCTTCTTTCACTTCTTTACTAAACCGAGGGTCAGTTAATTGCACTCTATTTAGCCGAATTACTAATCGTTGTGCATGACTATGTAATTCTCTAACATCTTTTGGTTGTAGCCTTTCTTCGAAAACTCTAAATTGATCATCTTCATAAACAGTAGTATTTTTCAATGGCTCAACCCATTGCTCAGGAACTGTTAGTGCTGGATGATTTTTTTTAAATGCTATTTCAAAATACAAGCCTTCTGGTAATTGATACGTTTCGCTTTCTAAAAAAACAGCCACCTGACCACGTTGAAGTTTAATTATGCCTTTGCTACTTTTAATAGTTACATCACTCAATGCCGCTATAACTCTTGTGCCAAAATTAACGGTATGTGCCGCAGTGCAAGCAGCCGTATTTTGCATTACAGTCATATATGGATTATCGAGCACCATTGAATCTGCCGTTGAAAAAATAACAAGCACAGAATTATTAGTTCCTATAGTTAAGAAATGCCTATTAGTAGCCAATAAAAATTGGATAGACGTAAAACAAAACACAACTAAAAGAATCCTTCTTATCATAGCTATTATTTAACCTGCGATTTTAAAAAAGCCAACATACTCTTATACAAATCATTTGAAACAGTCGTATACTTTTTATCGGCAACAACATTCACAGTTTCTAAAGGATCATTTTTGTAGTCGTATAATTCTGTTCCAATTACTAATTCTTTTTTAAACGGCTGATAACTTCTAAAACTATCTTTCATCCAAATGGTAAATCTGTATTGTTTGTTTCTAATAGAATAACCCATTACCCTTGCTTCTGCATATCCTTGTCTATCTGTTTCAACGCCATCAGAACTTCTAGGATACTGACTAACTGAAAATTCTTTTACTGTTGCAGTTGGATTTTTCATTAATGGTACCAAACTCTTGCCATTTAAATGTGTAGGAATAGCAACGCCAGCTAAGTCGCATAGTGTTGGAAAAATATCAATAAATTCAGATTGAGATTTTGTTTTTGACGCCGCAATTCCTGGAGCAGAAATAATTAAAGGTGCATGTGCTGCTTGTTCAAAATTAGAATGCTTGCACCATAAATTATGATCGCCTAAATGCCAACCATGATCGCCCCACAAAATAACAACAGTGTTTTTAGTGAGTCCCAACGAATCTAGGGTATGCAATAATTTTCCTACCAATGCATCGGTATATGAAATTGCTGCATAATAGCCATGTATTAATTCTTTTTGTTTGTCTACTGGAAGTGTTAATCCAAAAGGCTTTTGGTCTGTAAAAGAAATCAATGGCGAAATATCGGTATAAGCCCTTAATTCTCCTGAATTATGGTAAGCTACATCCACCGCATTTTTTGATTTCTCTTGGTACTTTTCAAGAGGCATATCAGCTCTATTGTATAAGTCCCAATATTTTTTAGGCGCAATAAACGGAAGATGCGGTTTTGCAATACCCACTGCTAAAAAAAACGGCTGGTCTTTTTTACTTAATTGTGCTAATAAATCATTTGCTTGTAAAACATTTGCACCATCATTATAAGCATTATCAGAAACATCTGCAGATTCAACCGAAGGCTTTACTTTGAGTGCCGCATAATCGTTGGCTTCTGCTTTTGTTTTGCCACTTGCTAGTGCTTCATTAATATATTTTTCAGCTAATACTTTTGAAGAAGCTAACTGATAACGTTCTAATGCTGGTGGACCAAATGTAGGATCGTAATATTTTTTGTTTGTTTTATAGTAAGGAACACTCCAAGAAGGTTTGTCAATATCTGCATCAACACAACGCGGATCATATACTTTTCCAATTCCCTGTGTAGAGTAACCTTGTGTAATTAAGTATTGAGGCAAACTAAGAATGTCTGGATTAATATCCCTCATTTTTGTTTTTAAATCCCAGATTTTAGTAACATCTGGTCGCATACCCGTCATTAAACTTGCGCGAGTAGGTCCGCAAACCGCTTGCTGACAATAGTTGCTCATAAACACAGTACCCATTTTAGCCAAGCGATCTATATTAGGCGTTTTAATTTGGGTATTACCATAGCAACCTAAAATTGGTTTTAAATCATCAATGGCAATAAAAAGAATATTGGGCTTATTGCTTTTTTGCGCTAATAGTGTTGTTGATACGCCAAAAGAAAATAGAACAATTATTAAAGATGTGCTTAGCGAACTAAATTTCATTTGTTTATTTTTTAGCCTGTGATTTAAAAAAATCTAGCATTTTTGAATTCATTTCTTTTGATATACTATTGTACTGTTTATCAGCAACAACATTCACTGTTTCGTCAGGGTCTTTTTTATAGTCATATAATTCTTCACCTGCAACTAATGCTTGATTAAAAGGCTGATTACTTCTGTAATAATCTTTCATCCAAATTGTATACCGATATTGCTTTGTTCTTATTGAATAACCCATCACTTTAGCATCTGCATAACCTAAGCGTTCTGTTTCACTATGTAGGCCACTTCTTGGATACTGACTCACTGAATAATCCTTTACTGAAGTAGTAGGATTCTTCATGACTGATACCTGACTTTTTCCATGCAAATTTGAAGGAACCGGCAAGCCAGCTAATGCAGCTAGTGTTGGAAAAACATCTACAAATTCAGTACTAGCAGCTGTTTTAGATGCGGCAATACCTGGTGCAGAAATAATTAATGGTGCATGTGTAGCTTGTTCAAAATTCGTATGCTTACACCATAAATTATGATCGCCTAAATGCCATCCATGGTCGCCCCAAAGTACAATGATGGTATTTTTTGAAAGACCCAAAGAATCTATTGCTTTTAATAGTAATCCTACTTGTGCATCTGTATAAGATACTGATGCGTAATAGCCATGAATCAACTCTTTTTGTTTTTCAACGCTAAGTGTTGCGCCAATATCTTTTAAATCAGAAAAAGATGCTAATGGCGTTATATCGGTATACGCTGTAAGTTCACTTGCATTATGATACGCCATTGGAACACCATTCTTTACTGGTTTTTGAAAAGCTGCAATTTTCATATTTGCACGCTGATATAAATCCCAATATTTTTTTGGAGCGATAAAAGGCAAATGTGGTCTGTGAAATCCAACAGCCATAAAAAACGGCTGGCTGCCTTTCGACAATTCAATCATTTCTTCTTTTGCTCTGATTGCATTTGCACCATCTTCATAAGCATTATCAGGCACCTCAATACATTCTGTTGAGGGCTTAATAAATTTCATGACATAGTTTTTCAAATCTGCATCCTTGAGTCCTTTAGCCTTTCCCTCTTGCATGTATTTGTCAACAAGTACTTTTGTTTCGGGCAATTGATAACCGCCAACTAAAACAGGTTTACTAAATCCTGGCGCATAATTATTTTTTTCTGCTTCTAAATAAGGAACAGTCCAAGAAGGTTTGTCGTTTTGTTTGTCTACACAAGTAGGATGGAAAATTTTACCAATACCTGAAGTAGCATATCCATTATTAGCAAAGTATTGTGGGATAGTTACAATATCGGGATTCACATCGCGCATTTGCGTTTTCAAATCATATACTTTGGTATAGTCTGGACGCATACCCGTCATGATACTTGCACGCGTTGGCCCGCAAACAGATTGTTGACAATAGTTACTCAAAAAAACGGTACCCATTTTTGCTAAACGGTCAATATTAGGCGTTTTAATATCTGCAACACCATAACATCCAAGCAGCGGTTTCAAATCATCAACAGCTATGAATAAAACATTG
>JAPLEL010000300.1 GCA_026391415.1 Bacteroidota bacterium | reverse complement strand
TTAATTATTCAGGTAACGCTGTTACAGGTGTTCCTAAAAACACGTTAGTAACAGGGATGGATTTTGTATTTAAAAATCATTGGGTACTTAATACTAATGTTAATTGCGTTTCATCAATTCCTTTAACAGATGCCAATGATGCATTTGCAGATGCTTATCAATTGATTCAATTAAAGCTTTCATACAATTTAAATATTCATAATACAAAAATTCAGTTTTATGGGGGTGTCGACAATTTGTTAAACCAACTATACAGTTTGGGTAATGATATTAATGCGGCAGGTAAACGCTTTTATAATTCTGCACCAAATAGAAATTTATTTGTTGGCACAACAATTCAATTTAATTAACTCTAACAAAGGTTAACTTAGCAAAAACAATACTGTATGGCAGAGATATTAATCATTGATGATGAAAAATCTATTAGAAACGTTTTGAAAGACATTTTAGGGAACGAAGGATTTGTGGTAACAGAAGCTGCCGACGGAAAAGAAGGGTTAGAGAAATTTACTCATCAAAATTTTGATTTGGTACTATGTGATATTAAAATGCCAAAACTAGACGGTATTGAATTTCTGTCTGCTGCAATGTTATTGAAACCAGAAACGCCAATTATTATGATTAGTGGCCATGGAAACATTGAAACTGCTGTAGACGCTGTTAAAAAAGGCGCTTATGATTATATTGCAAAACCACCAGATTTAAATCGGTTATTAATAACCATAAGAAATGCGTTAGATAAAAACAGCTTAGTTAAAGAAACCAAACGATTAAAAAAAACAGTATCAAAGGTTCAAGAAATTATAGGAACTAGTGAAGCGATTCAAAAAATAAAAGATACGATTGAAAAAGTGGCACCCACAGATGCTCGTGTACTAATTACAGGCGAAAATGGAACAGGAAAAGAATTAGTGGCTCATTGGTTACACGAAAAAAGTAATCGATCCGATAAACCTATTATTGAAGTGAACTGTGCTGCTATTCCTAGTGAATTAATAGAAAGCGAATTATTTGGGCATGAAAAAGGTTCATTTTCATCTGCCATCAAACAAAGAATTGGAAAGTTTGAACAAGCCAATGGAGGCACTTTGTTTTTAGATGAAATTGGTGATATGAGTTTGTCGGCACAAGCAAAAGTATTACGTGCATTGCAAGAAGGAAAAATAACGAGGGTAGGAGGTGATAAGGAAATTGCAGTAGATGTTAGGTTTATTGCAGCAACCAATAAAGATTTATTAGCAGAAGTTGCCGATAAGAAATTCAGACTTGATTTGTACCATCGATTAGGAGTGATATTAATTCATGTGCCTTCATTAAATCAAAGACTTACTGATATTCCAGCTTTAGTAGATCAATTTCTTACTGATATTGCTACAGCGTATAGACAATTACCTAAATCTATTGACAAAAAGGCTATGGAAGCCTTATTAGCGCATAACTGGACAGGTAATATTAGAGAGTTACGCAATGTGATTGAACGATTAATTATATTATCGGGCAAAACAATATCTGTTGAAGATGTTCGGACATATGTACTTCCTAAATAGACTTAAGTTTTTTTCACTAAATTCATTTATCAAATAGTAATTATAAGAGATTGCCCATGAATATTTTTGATAAATTTTTAGGAAATGAGCTTTTTTTTAGAAAAGCAGAACTTTCAGTGGTGGAGACTTTTGTAAGTTTTTTATTTAGTAAAAAAATCAAAAAGGGCGAATGTATTTTAAAAGAGGGGGATATAAATAATAAAATCTTTTATATTCAATCTGGTTTTTTTAGAGTCTTTAAAACCGATGAGGGTAAGGAAGTGAATACCTGGTTTGTTAAAGAAGGTGATTTTATTATGTCTGTAAACAGCTTCCATAAAGCAATTCCCAGTATAGAAACAATCGAAGCTTTAGAAGATGGAGAGGTACTTAGTATTAGAAAGGAGTTATATTATAAATTGATAAAAAGTAATCACAAATTAGCTTTGTTTGCCATTAATGAGTTAATGCAAAATCTTTGTGAATACCAAACGCAGTGTAACTTTCTTCGACACATGTCTGCAGAAGATCGGTATCTCTATTTAACTAAAACGCACTCCAATATATTAGATAGAATTAGCCAAAAACATTTGGCTTCTTTTTTAGGTGTAGAAATTACCTACCTCAATAAGATTATAAAAAACTTAGAAATATAAAAGGTTGTTCTAAACTATTTACTTCGAAAATACAGACGCTAAAGTTTTGGTAGTAATTGGTTTAGACACATAATCAGCTACACAAGTATAAGATTTTGCCCTAATTTCTTCAGATGGAGAAATAGAAGAAGAGTAAATCATTAATTTGCATTGCGCACGTTTATCAAATGGAAATTCTTTGTAAACTTCTAAAAAATCCCACCCATCCACCATTGGCATATTAATATCGAGTAAATAAATCTGGCAAACTTTCATTGATTAATAATTTAGTTAAATAGATCACAATATCATCGTCATCTATCACAAAAACTTTTCTCATTGATAAAATATTAAAGTTTATTTAATTAAAAATAATAATTTCTGATCATAAATAATTGTGATTTAACAACTTAATTAAATATTACTTTGATTGACTAATTTGTTTTATTATTTGACGAGAGATAAAACAAATTGATTAAAAACTAGAAACTAGCAATCTTAAAAATCAAAGAATATATGGTATTTATACATATATCTATTCAAAATCATTTTATTTTATTCTTTGCTTACTAATTTAAGAAAACTTTTTACTCATAACTACCAATATCTGTGTTAAAAGGATATTTTTGTTTCATATAAAATACAACTATGGGATTATTGCTATTTTTTGTTGGATTAATAGGTTGGCATATTGGTATGTATGGCATGTTTCAAAAAGCAGGCATTGCTCCTTGGAAGGCTTTAATACCTTTCTACAACACTTGGTTGATTGTTGAAAAAACAGTAATCCCAAAATACTGGTTCTGGTTACAACTAATTCCTATTGCAGGTCAATTCATTACTATTTGGATCACCATTATTTTTGTAATGCAATTCAAACGTTTTAATTTAATACATCATACAGCAACAGTTTTCTTGCCTTTTATTTATTTTCCTTATCTAGGTTTTTCTAAAAATGAGCAGTTTTATGGACCAACTGAAATGGGTAAGTACACAAAACCTGCTTCAAGAGAATGGATTGATGCGGGTGTTTTTGCTATTGTGGCGGCAACTATTATCAGAACTTTTGTATTTGAAGCCTATGTTATTCCATCGGAGAGTATGGAAAAGACCTTGTTGGTGAATGATTTTCTATTTGTAAATAAAATGACATACGGAGCTAGAATTCCTCAAACGCCTTTGTCATTTCCTTTTGTACATAATACCATGCCAACATTGGTTACCACTTCATCTTACCTAAAATGGATTCAAATACCTTATAAAAGATTACCCGCTATTACACCAGTAAAAAGGAACGATGTTGTTGTATTTAATTTTCCAGCAGGTGATACCATCATTAATCTTCCAGAATTTGGCAGTAAAATGCCTTATTACGATGTACTTAGAACGCAATTTAAAGGTGATAGAGAAGCTTTAATGGCACAGTATCCTTTATTGGTTCATCCAATGGATAAAACGGATAACTATATTAAAAGATGCGTTGCAGAAGGTGGAGATAAACTACAAGTTAAAGACGCACAATTATATATTAATGGACAATTGGCTTATTTACCCAAGGCTTCTCAAACAGAATACATTGTTGAAACCAACGGAACAAACTTTACAGATGATTTTTTATCCACCGAACTAGGGATTGATGTTCAGGATACTAAAGGCCAATTCGAACCATTATCTAACAAGGTAGGCTTCTATAAAATAAATATGACTCCTGTAGAAATGGAGGTTGTTAAAAAGCAACCTAATGTAAAATCAGTAAACCTATTTGTAGATACC
>JAPLEL010000055.1 GCA_026391415.1 Bacteroidota bacterium | reverse complement strand
CTGAAGACAAGTTTTGTCTATAACAAGTATGGTGTGCACCTCCTGCTAAAATCCAAGCAGCACAACCTGTATGCATATTAGGATAAGGTTTCCATAAAACGCGCGCTACTGGTAATTTAGGTAATTGGTCGAATGGTTTTACTGCCAATACTTCGTTAACCAATAACCTAAATCGGTTTCCCATATCAACAATAGATGCATTTAATGCAGGGCCAGGGCCAGAATTGAAAACCAATCTTACAGGATCGGCTTTGCCGCCAATGCCTAAAGCATGTATTTCGCAACTTGGTTTTGCATCAGCAATAGACTCGCAAATTTCTAACATATGCGCGCCCAATACCATTCTATTGTCTGGATGAAAATGATAAGTATAATCTTCCATAAAGGAGTTGCCGCCTTTTAAACCGCTTCCCATAACTTTCATTGCTCGAACTAATGCGGCTGTTTTCCAATCGCCTTCTCCTGCAAATCCATAGCCTTTAGCCATTAATCTTTGTGCAGCAATACCAGGCAATTGAACAATGCCATGCAGGTCTTCGAAAGTAGTGGTGAATCCTTTGAAATTGCCATGCTCTAAAAATGTTTGAATGCCAATTTCAATTTTTGCGGCATCCCGCAAAGAACTATGTTGTGAACCACCTTTTTGTAAAGCAGGAACCAATGTATAACTGTCTTCGTATTCAGCTATTACTTGGTCTATTGCAGATTCAGAAACAGCATCAATTACAGCTGCTAAATCGCCAACACCATAAGTATTAACAGAGTAGCCGAATTTTATTTCTGCTTCAACTTTATCGCCTTCGGTAACAGCAACATTGCGCATATTGTCTCCAAAGCGCGCAAATTTAGCACCTTGCCAATCGTTCCAACCAGCTGCTGCACGAATCCATCCATTAATTTTATTTAAAGATTCGTGGTCTTGCCAATGACCTACCACTACTTTTCTATTGATGCGCATACGACTCATGATAAAACCAAACTCTCTATCGCCATGTGCACTTTGGTTCAGGTTCATGAAATCCATATCCATGGTAGCCCAAGGAATATCTCTGTTAAACTGTGTATGAAAATGTAATAATGGCTTATTTAAAATCTTTAAACCACCAATCCACATTTTTGCAGGAGAGAATGTGTGCATCCATGCAATGACACCAATACAATTGCTTTCGTTATTGGCTGCTTGCATGACTGCAAAAATTTCGTCGGCAGATTTTACAGTTGGTTTATAAACAACACGTACTGGAATTTCTGGGGCTTGGTCTAGGTATTCTGTAATGATGGCAGAATGTTCTGCAACTTTTTGCAGTGTTTCTTCGCCATACAAATCTTGGCTGCCAGTGATAAACCAAACTTCTAATTTTTTTAAATCAATCATTGTTATTTTTTTAGTAGTTTTTTTACTTAATTATTATTGACCATAATAAGAGTCAACACCGTGTTTGCGTTCGTAGTGTTTTTTTATCAATGCATCTTTAAGTTTTGGCGCAGATGGATTGATTTGTTCTGTTAAATAAGCCATTCTTGCTAATTCTTCTAATACTGCTGCATTGTAGACTGCTTTGTTGGCATCTTTTCCCCAAGTAAATGGTGCGTGATTACCCACTAATACCATTTCAACTTCTTTGTAATTAAAATGTAAGGAATTAAAATGATTGATAATTTGTAAACCTGTTTGGTATTCATAATCACCTTCAATCATACTATCATCCATTGGAGGTGCACAGGGTATATCAACGGTGTTATGATCGGCATGTGTAGTTCCATAAATTGGAATCGCTCTTTGAGATTGTGCCCAAGCCGTTGCATAAGTAGAATGTGTGTGCACAATGCTTCCAATATGTTCCCAATTCGAATATAATACTGCATGCGTTTTTGTATCGGAAGATGGGCGAAGTGTTCCTTCAATGATTTTATTATTAAAATCAACTATCACCATTTTTTCTGGTGTTAAGTCTTCGTAAGGGACACCGCTAGGTTTAATGGCAAACACTTTTTTTGAATGGTCTGCAACGCTCACATTGCCAAATGTAAATAAGACCAGACCAAGTTTTGGTAATTGCATATTTGCATCGTAAGCAGCTTGTTTAATTTGTTGATACATGCTTTAAATTTGTATTAATTCGATTCAATAAAACTACCCAATTTTTGGTATTTAATCATTCGCTTAGTATAGTATTCGGTATTTAATGGGTTGGGATAATAGGTTGTTTCAAAGCCTTGTCCCATGGCTTCCATGGCTATTTCAACAGATGCATGAATTTGTGCGGCAGTTGCTGCAAACATTGCTGCGCCTAGTGCACAGGTTTGCTCGCTCTTATGAATTCTTATTGGCATATTCATTACATCACTCATTACTTGCATAATATACGGAGATCTTTTGGCAACGCCGCCTAATCCTATCAAACCTTTTATTGCAACGCCTTCGCTAATGAATCTGTCAACAATTGCTTTTGCGCCAAAACAAGTGCCTTCAACAATCGCTTTAAATAGTGCAGGCGCGTCTGTTGCTAAGTTCAATCCACTTATACTGCTTTTAAGTAATTGATTGGCATCAGGTGTGCGTCTGCCATTCAGCCAATCTATTGCAATTGGGTCGTTTTGGTTGAGTGGTAATGCGACTGCTTGGGCACTTAAACTAGGAATTATTTTGTTAGATATTTCTTGCTTTAATTTTTCGGCAGTAGCAGCATCTATACTTTCTGATTCATTTAGTAATTGATCAATTGGCCATGAAATTAAATTTTTAAACCATGCATAACTATCGCCAAATGCAGACTGACCGGCTTCTAATCCAATCATACCAGGTATTACAGAACCGTCTACTTGTCCGCAAATGCCGCGCACTAATTTATTATCCATATCAACTCTTGGTGCCACTAACATATCGCAGGTTGATGTGCCCATCACTTTACTTAAATGATACGGTTCAATTTGACCACCCACTGCACCCATATGTGCATCAAATGCACCCACTGCTACCACTACATTTTCAGACAAACCAAGTTTTGAAGCCCATTGCGCAGATAGGTTACCCGCGCTTGTATCAGAAGTATAAGTTTCAATACCTAATCGATTGGAATGACCGTCTAATAAAGGATCGAGTTGTTTAAAAAATTCATTGGGGGGATAACCACCAAAATCTGCCGACCAAAGTCCTTTATGTCCTGCAGCACAAACACTGCGTTTCATTTCTGATACATTCGTTTTTCCAGTTAATAAAAACGGAATCCAATCGCAATGTTCTACCCATGTATAGCAAGCCTTGGCAACTGCTGCGTCTACTTTTAAAATATGTAATAGTTTGGCCCAGAACCATTCAGAAGAATATATTCCGCCAACAAATTGTAAATAATTAATAGGGAATTTTGTAGCATGTTGGTTAATTGCAGCAGCTTCATTAACAGCAGTATGGTCTTTCCATAACACAAACATGGCGTTTGGATTTTCTGCAAAATCGGGTGTTAATGCCAATGGAATACCCGATTGATTAACGGCTACAGGGCTTGATCCTGTGGTGTCTACACCAATGCCCTTAATAGCAGCAGCAATAGCGGGTCCTGCTTTTTTTACACAATTAATAATGGTTTGTTCTAGTCCATCAATATAATCTTGAGGATGTTGTCGAAATTGGTTGATGCTTGGATTGCAATAGGTGCCTGCTTTCCAGCGAGGATAATAAAAAATATCTGAGCAAACTTCTATTCCATTACTTGCATCTACAATGATTGACCGAACAGAATCTGTTCCGTAATCTACACCTATAACAAAATTTTTATTTTCCATATGGCTTTTAATCTTCTGATTCGTGTCAATTTAACACTTATAATTTAATATTAACAGAAATTCGTTAAATATTTTACCTTTGTAGAGCTATTTTAGGTTATCAGGATTAGGTATGAAATTCAAAAAAGCATGGAATTTAGCAGCATAACGCCTTTTGTCTAATTTATAATAGTATGCGCCTTTTTTAGAGCTTTCTTTGTCTTTGTCTTTTTGCTTGAGCAATAGTTTGGTTGATTGAATTTTTCTGCTAAAATTTCGTTTATCGAATTCGGCATCAAAAACCCCTTCATATAAGCTTTGCAATTGGGGTAAAGTGAATTTTTCTGGCAATAATTCAAATAAAATGGGGTGAAAAGCTGCTTTGTAGCGCAGTTTTTCCTTTGCCATTTGTACCATTTGGTCGTGGTCGAAAATTAATTTAGGTGTTTTTTGAATGGGAAACCATTCGGCATGAAAGTCTGTATTGATTTGTCTTTCGTATTGGTTAATGTCAATTAAGGCAAAATAAGCAACTGAAATAGTACGCTCTAAAGGGTCGCGGTCTGGACGTCCAAAAGCGTATAATTGCTCTAAATAAACACCTTCTAACCCAGTGAGCTCATTTAAAATTCTAGCGGCTCTTTCCTTTTTCTGGCTCCATGCTTCTTTGAACTAACAATAGTTTTAACTCAGTACCATCAAAGCCAAAGATGATACAGTCAACTGCTATTAAAAGACGGGTTTGTTTATAATACTTTGGCATAATAAATTCAAAAGCAATATTAAGCAACTGTTTTGATTTTCGTGTTTTAGACGAACGAAATTTGTAAATATTTTTTCACTTAATAAGTGTATAATATACAATTAATTAAATTTCTCACTATTTTTACCCTATTGTTTTTGCAAACTGTTTGAGTGATCGAGTGAGATTTACAGAATCGAAAATTGAACTGGGGCGTAATTGTTCCGGCTCGATTTCCGTTAAATACATAAATTGCATCTTATGCCTGCTACATTCAACCATTGCATTGAAACAGTTAGAACTGTTTTCGTATCTAATTTTGGACATCCTACACTATTGGTACAATCGCCAGGTAGAATTAATTTAATAGGAGAACATACCGATTATAACCAAGGATTTGTATTGCCAGCTGCCATTGATAAAGCCATTTATTTGGCTATTTCAAAAAGAGAAGATCAGGAGGTTCATTTGATTGCGGCAGATTTAGCCGACAACTTTTCGGTGGCATTAAATAACTTAAGTTTTTCTCAACAAACATGGTCTAATTATTTGATTGGCGTTGTTGATCAATTGCAAAAAAATGGCTATGAACTAGGTGGGTTTAACGCAGTACTTGCTGGTGATGTTCCATTGGGAGCAGGCCTTTCGAGCTCTGCTGCTGTTGAGTGCGCTACCGTATTTGCATTGAATGAACTTTTTGAATTGAGGCTTTCAAAAATTGAAATGGTGCGTTTGGCACAGAAAGCAGAAAACGAATTTGTAGGAGTGAAATGCGGTATCATGGATCAGTTTGCAAGTATGTTTGGCAAAACAGATACAGTGATTCAGTTAGATTGTCAATCACTAGGGTATAATTATATGCCCTTTAACCAAGAAGGGATTAAAATTGTGCTATTAGATACTAGGGTAAAGCATTCATTAGCATCAACTGAATATAATTTAAGAAGAGAAGAATGCGAGGCGGGTGTAAAAATCATCCAAGAAAAATATCCTACTGTGGCTAGTTTGCGAGACGTAACGATGCAAATGGCACAGGAGTGTTTAGCAAATGCAGACCAAAAAATTATTAATCGATGTAGTTTTGTAGTGGCAGAAATACATCGATTACAAGATGCGTGTAAAGACCTAGAAGCCGGAAATATGAAGGCTTTTGGCAAGAAGATGTATGAAACGCACGAAGGATTAAGTAAATTATATGAAGTTAGTTGTGCAGAATTGGATTTTTTAGCCGATTTTGCTAAAACAGATGCAAGTGTTTTAGGAGCTAGAATGATGGGTGGCGGATTTGGCGGTTGTACCATTAATTTGGTGGAAGAAGATGCGGTTGAGGCTTTTGTATTAGCTGCAGGAAATGCTTTTCAAGCAGCATTTGGAACTGAAATGAAACCTTATATTGTTTCTATTGGAAATGGTACAAGTTTGTTAGATGAAAATGTAATTTTTTAAAATTTACCATATGCAAAAATTAACGATTGCTTTCGCTTTTTTTACGGTGATACTGATGGCTAGTTGTGCCAATCAATCAACTAATGATAATGCGCTGAAAGATAGTACTAGTGCTCCTTCTAAGTTGGCATACCAACAAGAAGTAGCCAATAAAAAAGTAGACCTTTTTGTATTATCAAATAAAAATAAATTATCGGTTTCTATTACCAATTTTGGTGGTAGAATTGTAAGTTTTTTTGTGCCAAATAAAACAGGTGGTTTTACGGACATTGTTTTAGGATACGATAGTTTAAATCACTACCTCCATAATAGCGAAGCTTTTTTTGGCGCCCTAATTGGTCGTTATGGAAATCGTATTGCTAAAGGCAAATTTTCTTTAGATAATAATGCCTATACTTTGGCCATCAATAATACACCCAATGCTTTACATGGTGGACCAACTGGTTTTCATAATAGGGTTTGGACGGCCAATCAAACTAGTTCGCAGTCTGTAGAATTAACCTATTTATCTGCCGATGGAGAAGAAGGATATCCAGGGAATTTGACCGTAAAAGTGGTGTACACTTTAGACGACAACAATAGTTTACAAATGGACTATACCGCATCTACCGATAAAAAAACAGTGGTTAATTTAACCAACCATGCTTACTATAATTTGAATGGCGCGGCATCAGGAACGATTAACAATCATTTGTTGATGATTAATGCAGACAATTATACCCCTGTTGATAGCATTTTAATACCCACAGGTGTATTGGCTTCTGTTGTTGGGAATCCTTTCGATTTTAGAACCCCAAGAGCTATTGGAGATAGTTTAGCAGTAGTTAACCAACAATTGAAAAACGGATTGGGTTACGACCACAATTTTGCCTTGAATAGAAAACCAGGAAATGATTTACAATTAGCGGCATCTGTTTATGGACCAGCTACTGGTATTTTTATGGAAGTATTTACACAAGAGCCTGGTATTCAATTTTATGGCGGTAATTTTTTAGATGGAAAACTAGTTGGAAAGCATGGTAAGGCCTATGAATATCGGACTGCATTTTGCTTAGAAACACAGCATTTTCCAGACGCGCCAAATCAACCAAATTTTGCTAGTACGGTGTTAGTGCCAGGGGCAGTTTACCATACTACCACCCAATATAAATTCAGCGTTAAATAATTCCTTTTCTTAAATAGCATAATTTTATTTGTGACAGGATGCAACAGGATGCCTTTCTAAATTAGTGGGCTTAACTTTTGCGTCTATATCACTGCTCAAATCGACTGCTTGTTTATGAGAAAAAATAATTTTTCCTTGATCCTTAGTGCTTACTCAAATACAACCCGTATTTTTTTTGTATGCGTATTTGCCATATTGCTACAACAGCCATTGTTTGCTCAAATTAAATGGCCCACAATTACCCAAACAAATAAGCCATGGACAAGGTGGTGGTGGCTTGGAAGTGAAGTAAACAACAAAGACCTAACAACAGTCATGCAACAATACCAACAGGCTGGGCTTGGCGGTTTAGAACTAACACCTATTTATGGTGTTAAAGGAGAAACTGATAAATACATTCCATTTTTATCCAAGCAATGGATGGATGTTTTTGACCATACACTAACAGAAGGTAAAAGACTAGGACTAGGAATTGATTTGGCAAATGCAACAGGATGGCCATTTGGCGGTCCTTGGATTGGGGATGAAGATGCTAGTAAAAATATGCAGTACAAAGTATATTCACTGCAAAGCGGTGAAACGCTCAAAGAAAAAATTCAATTTTCACAAGAGCCATTGGTAAGAACAGAAAATTATTTGCCTCGTAAAATTGAAGAAATTAAACAACCACTTTCGGCAAATGATTTACAAGCATTGGCTTTAGACCAGGTTCGATTTAGTAGACTATTGCCGCTTCAAAAATTAATGGCTTATAGCAATGGAGAAAATTCCATTGATTTAACAAGTAAAGTTACTGCCGACGGACAATTGAATTGGGTTGCGCCCAAAGGCAATTGGAGCATTTATGCCGTGTTTATGGGATGGCATGGAAAGCAAGTAGAGCGAGCTGCTCCAGGTGGAGAAGGCTATGTGATTGACCATTTTTCTGCAACAGCATTGCAACATTATTTACAAAAATTCGATACCGCATTTAAAGGACATAACCTAACTAATTTGCGTAGTTTTTTTAATGATAGTTATGAAGTAGATGATGCGCGTGGACAGTCTAATTTTACGCCAACTTTATTTGAGGAATTTTTAAAGAGAAGGGGATATGATTTAGCCAATGAATTGCCTGCACTATTTAGTAAAGAAAAATTAGAAAAAAACAATCGTGTTTTGTGTGATTACAGAATGACCATTGACGAATTAATTCTAGAAAAATTTACAGGAGAATGGCAAAAATGGGCACATAGTAAAAATAAAAAGGTGCGCAATCAATCGCATGGTTCACCTGCTAATACGCTTGATTTATATGGGGTGGTAGATATTCCAGAAACTGAAGGAACAGAAATTTTAAGAATTAAATTTGCTGCATCTACTGCGCATGTATTAGGCAAACCATTGGCCTCTGCAGAAAGTGCTACTTGGCTAAACGAACATTTTGTTTCTACACTTAATGATGTTAAAAAAGCGCTAGACACTTATTTTATTGGTGGAGTTAACCATATTTTTTACCATGGCACATCTTATTCACCACCAGGTGCAGTATGGCCAGGACATTTGTTTTATGCGGCAGTAGAATTTACCCAAGCCAATCCTTTCTGGAATAATTTTGCTGCACTAAATCATTATGTAGCAAGAACCCAATCGTTTTTACAAGCAGGCAAGCCAGATAATGATGTGTTATTGTATTTCCCTATTTATGATAAATATTCAGAAGCTGGTAAAGAATTGCTATTGCATTTTGATGGTATGAAACCTGAATTTAACGGGACCCCATTTGAAATTTCTGCCAGCCATTTACAAGAAAAAGGATATGCTTTTGATTATATTTCTGATCGTCAAATTTTGCAATTAGGCACTGAAAAAAATCAAATTATAACGGGTGGAACAAGTTATCAAACCCTGCTAATTCCTGCAGCTAAATATATGCCACTAACTAGTTTGCAAAAAATAGTAGACTTGGCCAATCAAGGAGCAACTATTTTATTCTATACCCATCTTCCTGCAACCATTCCAGGCTACGGACATTTGGCAGAAAATCAAGCTGCTTTTAACCAATGGCGCCAATCACTAAATTTTCAATTCCTACCAAATAGTTTCGTTAAAAAAGCAGTTGTAGGAAAAGGATCCATTCTTATATGTGATAATTTAGATCCGCTTTTAGATGCAGCGGCTATTAGAAAAGAGTCTATGGTTGATGCAGGATTGTCTTTCAATAGAAGAAAATTTGTTGGTGGACATACTTACTTTATTGCCAATCGTTCTGGTAAGCCATTGGAAGGTTGGTTTCCTATTGCTGTTACCGATGCAAATGCTTCGTTATTTAATCCTATGAATGACATGTTGGGTGCCGCTTTAACCAGAAAAAATAACCAAGGAAATTTAGAAGTGTATTTGCAATTTAAAACCGATGAGAGTTATATCCTTCAAACAAATAATGCGGCTCCTGTTGCTAAGGCCTATCCATATTTTAGTGTAGAAAAAAATACAGAACAAATTATAGGAAATGATTGGGTAATAAGTTTTGAATCGGGTGGACCAAGTTTACCAAAGCCATTACACTTAAATCAATTACAAGCCTGGACCGCATTTGACTCTAGTTATCAAATTTTTTCTGGTACGGCGTCTTATGCAACACATTTTAAAGACCCTAAAACAAAATCAACCCATTATTTATTAGCATTAGGTAAGGTATATGAGAGTGCAGAAGTATGGTTGAATCATAAAAAAATGGCAACCCTAATTGGGCCAGATTTTCAAATGATTATTCAGTCGAAGGATTTATTGGCAGATAATTTATTAGAAATAAAAGTAGCCAATAGTATGGCCAATAGAATTATTGATTTAGAAAAACGAAAAGTGATTTGGAAGAAATTTAATAATACCAATTATCCATCTAGATTACCACAGAACAGAGGGGCAGATGGCATGTTTACTGCTGCTAATTGGTTGCCAAAAATTTCAGGACTAACCGGACCCGTTTCTTTAACAGCCATACATTCTTTAACCATTGTAAAATAACACCATGAAAAAAAAATACTTTTTTATGTTTTTGTTAATGATTCAATTAGGCGTTAATGCACAAAAAAACAAGTCTAATGTTTACCTGTTTTCTTATTTTAAAGGCAATGGCGAAAACGGATTACACTTAGCTTATAGTTTAAATGGGTTTGACTGGAAACCTTTAAAAAATGATAGTTCTTTTTTAACGCCCACTGTTGCCAATGATAAATTAATGCGTGATCCCTGTATTATTCGGGGGAAAGACGGCAGATTTCATATGGTTTGGACAGTGAGTTGGAAAGACCGAGGTATTGGCTATGCATCTTCGGCAGATTTAATTCATTGGACAGAACAACAATGGGTTCCTGTGATGGATAAAGAACCTACAGCAAAAAATTGTTGGGCACCAGAAATTTTTTATGACGATCAAAAACAGGAATACTTAATTTATTGGGCTACCACAATTCCAGGTCGATTTGCCGAAACAGAAAAATTTGGCGATAACAACCATCGTAACTATGCTGTAACCACAAAAGATTTTATAACTTTCTCCGAAACTAAATTATTGTATAACCAAGGTTTTAATGTGATTGATGCTAATATTGTGCGCGTAGCAAATAAATATGCCATGGTTTTAAAAGACGAAACTTTATTGCCGCCGCAAAAGAATTTAAGAGTTGCATTTAGTGATTCTGCTGCAAGTGGTTATGGTAAAGCATCTGCACCAATCACAGGAAACTATTGGGCAGAAGGCCCTACCACTATTAATATTAATGGTGAATGGATTGTTTATTTTGATAAATACAGAAACCATACTTATGGTGCGGTGAGTTCTAAGGATTTTATCAACTGGACAGATATTTCTGATAAAATTCATTTTCCAAATGGACTTCGCCACGGAACTGTTTTTACTGTTACAAAAAAAGAGTTTAATCAATTACTTAAATTAAGTACTAACTAATATTTCATGAAAAAATCAATTGTATTTAGTGTATTATTCATTGTAATTTCTTTGATAGAATTACAAGCCCAAAGAGTGATGGAGAATTTGGGTAGGGGTATTGTAGCTGTTCCTCAAACAGGTGGAAAAGCCTTTGTTAGCTGGCGCTTGCTAGGAACAGACCCTACAAATATTGCATTTAATCTT
>JAPLEL010000106.1 GCA_026391415.1 Bacteroidota bacterium | reverse complement strand
GTTCTAAGCATAGAAACTTGGTTGTAATTAGTAGAAATAAGTTTGCCACTACTGTATGGGCTAATGGTTAAGCCTACGGTTCTGTAGGCTGAAATATGGTCCCAGCCAGATTGCGAATCGTCTTGTGTAATAAATACAACGGTTGAATCGTAATACTTGCTTTTACTAATCATTTCAATAATTCGGCCAACGGCTAAATCGTTGTCTGCAACCATTGCATTTGGCGTTGGAAAATCTGGTGAAGTACCAGAAGTATGGTCGTTTGGAAGCGATACTACCATTAGGTTAGGCATATTGTTGTTCAGTTCATATTGCTTCCATTCTTGTATGAAAATATCGGCACGTTGTTGGTCGCTAAAGATAATATTGTCGCAGTCGGGATAAGTGGGTGAGATGATGGGTAATAGTCTTGCAATAGTGGATTGGTTGGTCCAATTGGGTGTTTTTCCTTCTTGATAGTTTTTATATAAATCGGCCCATTTTAGTGCGCGATTGTATTTTGTTTCGCAAGCTTCTCCATATACCCGTACCGATTTTCCATGGTCTAAAGCTTGGTTCCAAATAAAACCTGCTTGATTGTATACCAATGCATCTGCTTGACGGTGCGGATAACTTCTAAACCAAGCGCGTACCGATTTTTCTATATAATCAGAAACCATTCCAGCATCGGCCCATTGATGTCCCTCGGCAGAGGATTTTCCAGAAGCATAATAGTCATCCATCCAACCATATTGTTGTGCTAGCGCATGCATGTTAGGAGTAATTTTTGCACCAAAAACACAGAGGTTACTATCATTTTTTCCTTTGGGCATATCACCAAAAACTTGGTCGTATGTTTTATTCTCTTTAATAATATACACCACATGTTTAAAAACAGATGGCTCGCCTAATCTTTCAGGAACTGGAACTGGTGCGATGCCTGGCCTAGGTGCCAACTGCGTTAATCGATTGGCCATACTTAGTTGCGCCGTTTCTTGTGTGTATTGCGCAAGCACTGTTTTGTTTGGAATAGGAATAATGCTAATAGAACCAAGTTGCTTATGAACAGACCTTGCTTTATTGCTAGCATTAACCACATTGGCGCCAATGGATTCTATATTTGCCACCACCAACTGGTTCTGCACCACTTGAACGCCACCAGGATAAGCTTCTGTTGGAATAAATCCCAGCACCAATGATTTTCCCTTACCATTACTGCTACTGTTTTTTGAAAGTTGCACCACTGCTATGGCATTATCCATTCCATTGGCAACGTATAAAGTTGATTGGTCGGTACTAAGGGTTAATGCATTGGGGGTACTTCCTTGTAAACTATTTTTTGCTTGTAATAAACCCACGCCAATCGTTTCAACAACGGTATTTGTTTTAGTGCTAATAACAGAAATAACATCGCTCGAACCATTCGAAACGTACACAAACTTTCCATCATTAGAACAGACCAATGCATTAGGATGTAAACCCACTTTAATTTCTTTTACTTGCTTTCCATTGGTAGGATCTATTACAGAAACTGTTCCTGATGCTGTTGCGCCAGTTCTAGGATTGGTATACGCTAATCCCCAAGGCACACCGGCTCTTTCTTTTAAAGAATCTGTAGCAATTTCACCGGCCCAATTGCTAACATATAATTGGTTATTTGCTTTGGTAATGCCATAAGGCGCAACGCCAGTAGGCATCTTCCAAACAATTTGTTGGGTGCTAAAATTGATTTTTAATAATTCGTTGTTTCCGTTGAGTACGATATAAATAAAATTTTCGCCCAATTCATTCGATACCCAAATATCATTTGGAATAGAACTTGTTGCTCCGCCAATTTTAGGAATAATCAAATCAGTAAAATTGCGTAATTGTCCATCGGCCCATTCGGCCATTAGTAGCAGACCTTTGCTACCATTTTTATCTACAGCGGTCCAGAGTACATATGTTTTATCTTTTTCTGTAAAACTTCGAATGCCCGAATAAGTACTCATGCATTGTTTGGATTTTGATAAATCGGTATAATTCCATTTTTGTAAAATTGTTTTGGTATTTGCATCAACCACTAGTAAGCCATAACGATCTTCTACTACTACTTTTCCATCAATACTTAATTGCGCAACAGCCAGTGCATGGTTTTCTAATTCTGGTTTTCCAAAACGAATTACTTCCCCAGCAGAATGTATCAAACGGTTATAGGGCATGCGTTGTAAGGCAGAATTGTTTTGCACTAAAAAATCAGCCAATGCACTGATACGATCGGTATTAATATAATCTACTTGTAAAGCAATTAAGGATTCCCAAGCTTTTGCATAATCTGGTGTAGCCCAAAAACGCACCGGTTTTTTTTGTTGGTGCGCAGCGGTAATTAATGCAACTATTTTTTCGTTTTCTTCAGAACTAATTGCTAGCGGAAAAACTTTTTTAACCAAGCTAGTAAAATCAATACTCAATAAAGCAATCTTAGCTAAGTTGGCACTTGAATAAGTATTACCTAGTATGCCATCAAACCAAATAAAGGCAGGATAGCTTGCAAAATTATCCGGACGATTTCCAGAAATAACAATGCGAATTAATCGGTTATTACTAATGCTAGGATATTGATTAAGCAATGCTACCAAGGTATTGAGCGTAGTAACTGCTTCAGTTTTTTGATCAATTAATAATTGCAAAGGTTTTGAAGGGTCAGTATACGGGCTACCACCATTTTTTTCAATCTGTTCTTTTAATGGATTAAGGTATAGTCTCGCAAGTGTATTGGTGCTTTTAAGATTTTTTGCATCATGCCCTACTAATAATTCGCCATTTACCAAATGAATATCTGCTTCTATTGAACCAAACTGTTCTTGATGGGCTAATACAAATGGATTTGCTTGCTCGTAGTCGTTGTGTGAATGTGCATTTGCTGTGGTGTAAACCAATGGTTGTGCAAAAGCATTTAGAACTATACAAAAGCAACAACTGAATAAAATAACTTTAATAGAACGCATGATAATATGGAATGATTTATATAAATTAATTGCTAGGTTCTGCAAATAGCGCAAAGTCACTAAGGGCAATGCTTACCGGCGATTTTACAATACGTAGTCGAACTTTATCGGTATTAATATAACGGGTTAATCTGATGAGTCTATTGCCACCAATGCTTGTTGCATTTCCTACTTCTTCCCATTGATTATTTAACCAAGCATCAATAGCAAGCTCTTCAATGCGTTGACCCAATTTTATATTTTCTCTGAGTCGAATAATATTAAACTTGCTTACTGTTTTTAACTGTAGTATAAGTTCAGGATTTGTAATAGAATCATCGGTTGCCCAATAACTATATCGATCTTTATCAATTAAATTTTTTGGCGAAAATTGTTTGTTATTGCCTCTAATATTCGACGCTGTAATTGTGGCATTTTCGGCAACATTTACCTCAAAAGTTTTCTTTAATAAATCGCCAAATATTTTTAAGTTTTTAATATCGTTCGGATGCAATTCGCCAGAAGGCATAGGAGCAATTCCTAAGTCTAAACAAGCGCCCCTTCCCACACTCACATAATAAATAGCCAACAATGCTTCTGGGCTTTTTACTTTTTCGTCTTGGTCTGCATGATAGAACCAGCCTGGCCTAAGTGGCACATCGCATTCGGCAGGAATCCAAGCATTTCCGTTGCGCGTTCCAATTGGTAAAATATCTTCTTTTACAAATCCAGGAGAAGATTTTTTGCCAGGAACCGGACTTAAAGGAGTGAATGTTGCCCATGATGTTTTACCAGCAATGCCTTTTTCGTTACCTACCCAACGGATATCTGGTCCTATATCACTAAAGATGGCGGCATTGGGTTGTTTGGCGCGAACAATCGACCATATTTTTTCAAAATCATAATAGTTAGATGCATCAATAGACCTTTTTTCATTCGCACCACCGTAATAGCCATCACCACCGTTGGCACCATCAAAAAACACGGTGAAAAGCTGCCCATAATTTGAATACAATTCTTTTAGTTGCGGATGATACACTTCATTTACGTATGCAGGTTTGCTGTAATTAGGATTGTTGCGATCCCAAGGAGAGCAATAAATACCAAAAGCAAGTCCTGATTTTTTTGCACCTTCCATCATTTCTTTTACCAAATCGCCTTTACCATTTCTAAATGGCGACTTACTAATATTATAAGGCGTAGTTTTTGTAGGCCACAAAGCAAATCCATCGTGGTGTTTGGCTACAAAAGTTAGTCCTTTAAAACCGCCGTCTTTTATCGCAGCAAAAATTTTATCGGCATTAAAATTCGTTGGATTAAATATGCTAGGATCGGCATCGCCAAAACCCCATTCTTTGTTTTGAAAAGTAGTAGTAGTAAAATGCATGATCACATACATTTCTTTTTCTTGCCACTGTAATTGACGAGCAGTAGGAATGGCTCCATAAGGTGCCGGTTCGTTTTGAGCCTGTATCGTTTGTAAAAAAAGAATACAAATAAAAATGGCTAGCAATTGTTTAAACTGTTGCATGTAAAATAATTAATGGTTGATAAGTGACTAAATTAATTAATCTTATTGTTTGTGTTTGTTACGAAATTGTTTTAAGCTTCGAGGGATAATACCATCGGCTTTAAGTTTTGAATGACCAATACGTTGAGACTGATAAATACCTACATGCCCACTAAAATAATAAGCAGCAAAACAAGCAATAGCAAAATACAGGATATGCTCGCCACCAAAGAGTTCTACGCCCATGATCGTGCATGCAAGTGGGGTATTTGTGGCGCCTGCAAATACAGCAATAAAACCAATGGCAGCAAATAGGTCAACGGGCGCACCGGTAATGATTGCAATGGTATTTCCTAGAGCGGCACCAATAAAAAACAAGGGTGTTACTTCACCTCCTTTAAATCCTGTACCCAAGGTAATCACTGTAAATATTAATTTCCATAGCCAACTCCAATCTGTTGCGCCACCTTGCTTGAATGCTGCAATAATTGAAATGCCATCTTGATGTTGCGCTACCACACCTAAGCCTAAATAATCTCTGGTACCAATTAAAAAAGTCAGTGCAATAATTAATACTCCGCCTATTGCAGGAATCAACCATTTAATTTTAATATACTGGTTAATAGTGTTTTTAATACCGTGTTGCAATGCGCCAAATAAATAAGCAGTTAATCCAAACACTATTCCAGCTAATAATACTTTAGCAAGTAATAATAGGTTAACAGAAAAGAATCCTTCGTTGGCTAGTTTGGTATATTGAATCGTATAAGTAGTATGATGAATTCCCCAAGTAGCACAAGTGATATCTGCAATAATACTTGCTAGTAAACAAGGAAGCAGGGCATCGTATTTAATTGAACCAATGGCTATTACTTCCATGGCAAATACGGTTCCTGCAACGGGTGTGCCAAATACTGCTGCAAAACCTGCGGCAATTCCTGCCATTAATAATATGCGTAAATCAGCTGCCGACAAACGAAACCATCGTCCAAAAAGCCCAGCCAATCCGCCGCCCATTTGAATAGCAGTGCCTTCTCTGCCAGCAGATCCGCCAAATAAATGGGTGATTAAAGTAGTTGCTAAAACCAAGGGTGCAATTCGTGCGGGAACACCACCATCGGGTTCGTGAATTTCGTCTATGATTAGGTTATTACCAGCTTCGGTTTTTTTACCCATTTTTTCGTAGAGAAAATAAATGAGTATACCCGCAATAGGCAATAGATACAATAACCAAGCATTTTGCCAACGTAAAAGGGTTAATTGGTCGAGTAACCAAAGAAAAATGGCCACAATAGAACCAATGGAAATAGCCACAGGCAATACCATAAAAGTCCACTTAACTAAGTAATTGGCAATTGGTAATTGTTCAAACGTTTTTTTTGATGTGGCCATAGTTACAAAATAGCTGGTTTAAAGGTAGTTTTTTTGCCGCTAATTGTAAGATTGGTTCTGTTGGCTGTTGAATGAATGAAACCAACAACTATATAGTAACTTTGATGGTTCAAATTTGTTGTTAAGCAACAAGCACTTACTATGATTAAAAAAAAGCCTGGAATAGATATTATAGATAAAATTTTGGATGCTTGTTATAAGCACAATCCAGATGCCTTGTTTATTATGAGCCTTATGCACCAATACGAAGAAAGAGGTGGGTTAAGCAAAAAGCAATTAGAAGGATTGTATTTAAAAGCAGCCAATGTAACTGATCTACCGCCTAGTTGGTTGGCAACACTAGAAGCAGAAATTTTAAAAAGACCTACCCGCGACAAAACCCCTGCTGTAGAAATTAAACCCCTCTATGTTAAAGACGAAGTGGCCGAATTGCTTATGCAAGAAATTCTAGCAAAATATCCGCAACACAAAAGGGTTTTATTTTTACAGTCAAAATTTGCCAATAATGAATTATTGAGCCTTGATGAAAAAAAAGAACTCGAAAAATTTCATAAATTGCTTTTAAAAAAATCGTAGAAGCTAGTTGCTATCTGTAACTTTTTTCAACACCAATTTTCCTTCGCTAAATAAAATTGCATACAAATCAAAAGTTTTTTCTTGGGTTGATTTTAAAATCTTTGAATCATTGGTTAGTAATGGCAACTGATTTAAGCTAGTAGCTAATCCTTTTAAACCGGCAATTGATTCTGGAATTTTAGCATCGGTACTTAAGCCAAAAGAAGCAATGGCTCCATTATCGTAAGCAATTTTTAATTCACTCGACCCAAGTCCATTTATTTTTTTTGCATAAAACGGTTCGGTTAAGTCTGGGAGGTACACGACAGTCGTTTTATTCGTACCGTCTTTATTGGCATTGTATTCTACTAATAAAAATGGTTTTGAATAATAGAATTTCAAAGAGCTTTGGTGTTGCCATTCGGGGTCGCTATAAATTTTTACGCCAGCACAGCTTGTGCCAAAAAGAAAAAAGCCAATTACTACTAACATTTTTTGGTGGTTCATGGAGGTTTATTTTAAAAGTGAAAAAGCGGAGAATAATTTTTGCATTTCTTGATGAGCAATATTTTCTTTCAGCAGCTCATTGGTATATTGGTCCATTCTGTTAATAGCAGTTTTAGAAAGCACCCAGTTCATAGGAATTTGTTGCGGACTAATATTTAAAGCACATTCAATTATTTGTTGCGAACTAAAATGCGTATCCATGTATTTTTTTAAAGCGGCAGCTGCTAAAAGATCCCGTGCATTTCTAACATGATAGATGCCGCTGAAAACTTCACTAAGTTCATTTGCCCAATAAATTTTGGTAGGCTTTAATGCCGATTCATTTATAAAATTAAAATGGATTACATAAGGGTGCACCTGAGGATACTGCGTAAAATCAATTGATTCAAGTACTTGCAAAAGTGTTTCCTGACCAGTGTTTTCGTAATAACCTGCATCTATATAATGTCTGCGAATAGTAGTTCCATCTACTTGTTTTACATACATCATCCCCGCCGGAGATAATAGCGGAAAACGACAACTTAAATTGATTGCACTGCTATATGAAATAGGGTTAGCTGTTCTTGCTGCAATATCTCTACTAGGCCCTAATGGCAAACTAGTATCTAATAAAAGATTACTATAAATACAAGGCAAACCAGTTTCAGCTTCAACGGTATTAATGAATAATGCAGGCTGATTTCTATGGCTATTGTTATTAAAAGGCAGTTTAAATACATTGTTTTTGGTTGATGTATTTGTTGCCGATTGCCATGCTGCTTCCCATGCTTTTTCTAGAGCAATAGAACGATCAAAACGAGCTACTGAAAAGGGAAGAAAATAATTTAGTATTTCTGAAAAAACGAGTTTACCAGTAGTTGCTGCAAGAAAATCATTGGTAAAAAATCTTTGTACGGTATTGGAGTAATAGTGCTGATTGTTGTTAGAAAGGTTTTGTATACTATTAAAAAAGTTTACCCCAAGTGTTCCTCCAGAAACAGAACTATAGGCATAAATATGCCGATTAAAATTGGGAAAACTATCTTGTAATTTAGCTAACACCATAGCCGTAAATGCGGCTGTTCTTAATCCTCCACCCTCTGCTGCAATAAAAAAAACAGGTATTTTTTTAGATGAGTCAATGTTATGGGTTGCTATCCAGTTTTTAAAATGAGCAGATATAGTTTGTTTATTGCGATAGATTTCTTCTGATAGCATTTGTACAGGATGGTCTTGATTAACATACGAGCAAAAACAAATCCAGCATAGTAATAAAAATTGGTAAGGAACTTGAACAAATTTAAACGGCTGTATTTTATCGAGAACTATGCAACAAGTATATATCAATTGCCAACAAGCAAACGAACAACAAATCAAACTTGTTGCACCCATTGTTTGATATACTTGAATAGAACAGAAAGACAAGCAAAGTATTAAAACAAAGGCAATACAAAAGCCAATTAATATTTGGCGAATTAAATTTTTAAAACTGGAAATTGAAATTTGTGCGTTATTAAAAATGCCCTGCAATTTATTTACTTCGCATTTTTCTGAATGCGAAAGTAATAACCAGGAAGCATTTTTTTTAATCCATTTTTTTCGGCTGGGTGCATACAAAATAAAAATCAAATAGGCCATTAATGCTAGCAGCGTTTCAACCAATATCCAACTGATAAAAGACAATTCAAATGCTTGTTTGTTTTGAAGATAGGCTATAGAAAAACCAGCAGCCACTAAAACAATTGGATAAAATAAAAAAATTCGCCCTATTCTTTTTTGACATTTTTTCCTAATCCGTATATGCGCTGCTGAAAGTATATATCCGGCATTGTCTGTCATATATATTAATAGGCGCGTACAGAATTCCAATGAAACACACCAACAAAAAAGTGCGCACAACAAACACAAAAACGTAACGGCTCCTTTTGCATTCACGATGTTTTCTAGCACCAACAATAGTGTATCCGTACCTTGTGGCATGCACACAAATGAAATCAGCGCAATAATATTGAACACCACCAATAGCCATGCTCCTCGCAGTACAAATAAATAGTTTCTAAATAAGGGTAGCCATTGATTGGCCCTAAATAAAATTGGCATAATAGTATCACTAAAACTAGGATGCTATAATGCCAATAATCGTTGGTGTTTTCACCCTATTTCAGTATACTAAATAGATTGGTTCCTCAGCCAATCTCTAATTATACCATAACTTCCACTGATTTTAAAATTGTTTGATTTGATTAATTTCACAAACATCGCTAATACCTGTTTTGCCTAGTTCTTTAAATTCATAATTCTGATGGTTATTGGCTGCAATATTATTAAGTACAATAAAATCAACTAGGCTTTCAAACAAAATTCATCCTGTTTTGTAATAACTTGCATTTCGTTTATTACAAAAATTAATCTATCAATAAAACGTAAATTCTATGATTCCAGTTAAATCTTATGCAGCATTAAGCAAAACCGATAGTTTGGCTCCTTTTGGTTTTGAAAGAAGGGCTGTTGGCGAAAAAGACGTACTAATTGATATTATGTATTGCGGCGTTTGCCATTCAGACATACATATGGCACGCAGCGAATGGGGTCCGGCAGTATATCCAATTGTACCTGGTCATGAAATTGTAGGTCGTGTGGCTGAAATTGGTGCAGGTGTAACCAAATTTAAAGTGGGTGATTTAGCAGGGGTAGGTGTTTTTGTTGATTCTTGCCGAAAATGCGATTGTTGTAAAACAGACCTAGAACAATATTGCGAAGAAGGAATGACAGGCACCTATAATGGTTATGAAAGAGATGGTGTAACGCCAACATTTGGTGGTTATTCATCTAAAATAGTTATGGACGAGCACTATACATTGCATATTCCTTTTACAAGTCAACTTGAAGCAGTAGCTCCTTTGCTTTGTGCAGGAATTACAACTTGGTCTCCTTTAAAATTTGCAGGTGTTGGCAAAGGACACAAAGTAGCGGTAATGGGTTTAGGAGGATTAGGTCATATGGCGGTTAAGTTTGCTGCTTCTTTTGGCGCAGAAGTAACCATGTTAAGTACGAGTGCATCTAAAGAAGTTGACGCAAAAAAATTAGGCGCACAACATTTTATTTTGGCAACCGATGAAGCAGCAATGAAAAAAGCGGCTTGTAGTTTTGATTTTATATTAAATACAGTGGCTGCTCCGCATGATATGAATGCTTATTTGAACCTTTTGAAATTAAACGGAACCATGTTATTGGTTGGAATTCCTCCCGAAGACAACAGAATTAATGCTGCAAAATTAATTTCTAAACGCAGAAGTATTATGGGTTCTATGATTGGTGGGATAAAAGAGATCCAAGAAATGCTAGACTATTGCGCAGAACACAATATTGTTTCTGATGTAGAAGTCATTGCCATGAAAGATATTAATGCTGCTTATGATAGAGTATTAAAATCAGACGTGAAATACCGCTTTGTGATTGATATGGCTACATTATAGCTTAAAATTGTTTAGCAGAAGACAAAAAAATACCTCCAAATTAGGAGGTATTTTTTTGAATATATTTGAAACCTAAACAGCTTCTTCGGTAGAAACGTCTGCTGGGGTTACATTTTTAATACTTAACTGAAAACGGGTATTTAAACCAATCTCGTAATTTCCTTTCAACAAAATTTCTTTGATATTAACGTCAGCCAACATTACATCTGCTAAGTCTTTAGCCAATGGAATACCACTCAATACGTTTACTGTTCTTGCTGCATTTAGTTCAATTAAGAACTTATAGCCAGCTTTACGACCGCTTCCTGCCCTTTCAAAGTCAATTCTGTTCAATTCTAATGTTTGGTTAGCACTAGCTGAACGCTTTAATAAAATTTTAATAATTGGCAGATACTTGCTCCAGATCTGGGTGTACATAAGTGATAGTTAGTTTAAAAATTAAGGGCTATCAAAACTTAAAAAGGGATAGCTTTTTACTGTTACGGTTGTAAAGGTGCACTTTTTATGGCCGAAAAACGAATTTGGTTTGTAAAACGATAGATTTTACACTAGCTTTCTGCCAATTATCTAGGTAAAAATATGACAGGTATAGACAGTGTAGCACTAGAACAAGTAATTGTTCATAAGGTTGGAAACCCCACTCGGGGAGAGCAGTTAGGATTATCAACTAGCCCATTATCTCTTAATGATTCCATCGTTCAAGGCTTATTAACCCGCTATTTTTTGGGCGCTTTTAATGAGCAGGAGCAATACCATTTTACGCATATTAGTGATCTAGCGCTCAATGAAGTGTACCATTATGTGTGTGAAATATTCGATAATCCCAAGGAATTTACCGCACAATCTGCGCTTTTAGCCCAGTTTTTATACAGCAAAAGCACGCATGCAAAAGTGAAAGAAGGTGAAATGTATATAGCCTATTTTAATAATGTTCCTTTTGGCACCGAATACACAGATGCTATTGGCATTTTTAAAAGTGAAACCAAAGAAACCTTTTTAAAAGTATTTCCCCATGGCCAAAGTTATGAAGTGATAGCAGAAGACGGGGTTAACATTAACAAATTAGATAAGGGTTCTTTGATTTTTAAGCAGAATCGGGCAGAAGGTTTTGTGGTTTGTGTGGTTGATAATACCAATAAGCAACAAGATGCCCAATATTGGATTAAAGATTTTTTACAAATAGCACCAAGCGCTAATAGTTATTATCATACAGATGCGGCAATGGGTATGTGCAAACTTTTTATAAGTAATGAACTATCAGAAAAATTTGAAGTAAATAAATCCGACCAAATTGATTTGCTCAACCGAAGTATGGACTATTTTAAAACAAAAGATGCTTTTAAAATGGACGAATTTGCCGAAGAGGTGTTACACCATCCAGAAATGATAGAAACATTTACGCAGTATAAACAAACATACGAAGCGGCAAGGCAAGTGATTATTGATGATGAATTTAGTATTCATTTATCGGCCGTAAAAAAGCAGGAGCGCGTATTTAAGAGTATTTTAAAACTTGATAAAAATTTTCATGTGTATATCCATGGCCGAAAAGATTTAATTGAAAAAGGATACGACGAAATGAGTGGAAAGCATTTTTATAAATTGTATTTCGATGAAGAGTCTTAAAATTTAGTTTGCCTATTGCAGCTTATTTAATTCTTGCTGAAAATCGTATTGTAAATCTTCGTGTAAACCTGCAATAGCAGTTGCAATATTTTTCAATTGCTGTTGGTATAAATTTTTTAAAACAGCTGTTTTTTGAAAAGGAATTTTTGACAATTTCATTTGATGGCAAAAATGAATTCTAATAGTAGCATCGGCTTGTTTAGATCCCATGTATTTAATATGCTTGTTGGTAATGCGTAAAATTTTTCGTAAGCTTTTTTTTGTTAGATATGTATTGGGTTTTGGCAAGTCTAAAAATTCTTCATCAATTAAATTTTTAACAGATTCAATATATCCGGCTTCGTCGTTTGCGTTAAACAACAAGTAACTAATAAGTTCTTTGTTTTCAATTTTAAACTTTGCCAAACGCAAACACAATTGCCTTAAATCGGCTGCATTTGTTTCGTTTAGTTCTTGTTTTAATTCTTGAATGCTGGAGACTTTCATTTTAGTATATAATTAATTATTGCCAGTTTTTTGAAAGTTTGTAATTGTTTTATTGATCAATAGTTTTGATTCATACCAACCTGTTACCAATATGTCTTTTAAAGTATATTTCAAATGTTTTTTTAAATAATAATTTCCAAAAAATAATCCAGAAAGAATTACAACTGGCGATACAAACGCTACTCCATATAGGTTTTTAAAGAAATAGATAGCAACCAGATTTCCAATAATACAAAATGATAGCATGATTAAAACTTTTTGAAGATTAATTTGTGGTAAATTCAACATATCAAGCGTAATGCCATTAAATCGATCGATAGGATAAAGCATAGAAAAAAGTAAAAATACTCTAAAAATATTAGCGGCTTCTGTTCCATGATATTTTGGACCTCCTAAAATATTGATGGCTACATCTGCCAATAAAATCCCACCTAATACAATTGGGATAAATGCAAAACTTAACATCCCAGCATATTTTTTAAAGATTGTTAATACTTCTTCTTCTTTATTGTTATTTATTGCGGTTGCTATTGCAGACATTCCTGTAATTGTAAAACTACGCAAAGGCAATTCCACAATCTCCATTAGCTTACAAGGTAAATTATAAATAGCCAAAGAGGCCGGTCCAAGAAAATAGTTGATAATAAAAGTATCAACACTTTTTAATAGCGTAGAACTAATAGTAGTTCCTAAACTATATTTTCCAAAATGCATTAATTCAAGCATGACAGATTTGCTAGCCTTGAATATAGTTCTGAAATTAGAAATGCGCCAAATAACACAAAAAAACGAAGTCAATATATTTGTGGCAATATTTAAAATTAATAAATTTTCGAGCGTGATTTTTTGAATGTAAATCAAGACGGCAATAATTACAAACATTGATCCTGTATTTACTAACCGCAGCCAAAGAATGAGTTCATATTTTTCTTCAGCTAATAAAATCCAAATAGCCACCATAAAAGGTAAGGAACTTAAAAAAGTAATTCCAATCCATTTAATGACAATTTGTATTTGTGGGTTTTGTAGCTGAGTAGTAGCAGTCCATACAATTGCATTTAATAATAACAATAATATACTTATCGAAAGTGCAATAAACCATACAGAGCCCAATACTTTTTTTCCCCTATCTAATTCAACGCCTGAGTAAAATTTTACGGTGCCTGTTGATAAAAAGCCAGTTCTTATGCCATCTGCAATACCTATAAAACTTAAAAATATAAACCAGGTTCCAATATCTGATTTACTCATTGAGCGATATAACAAAGCCATTGTTGCAACACTAAAAATAGAAATCACCAGATTGCCCGCAAGTGACAAAAAATGTTTGTTTTTAAAACCAGATACTTTACTCATGCTTAGGGAATATTTTCAAAAAATCCTGGTTAAAATTAGTGTATAGATACTATTTATCTCATTAAAAATGTATTTATATCAATTTAATTTGATTTTTTGCGCCGTTTAAAAAAAGATTATAGAACTTTGCAATCATGCGTTTAGCCCACTTAATTCTTGCACACAATAACCCCCTTCAACTAGAGCGTCTGGTAAAAAGACTATCCACCAATCGGGCTGACGTATTTATACACCTCGATAAAAAATCGAACCTATCTGAATTCAAGCACCTATCATCTTTACCCAATGTGTTTTTTATTGCCAATAGAACTAGTATTGGATGGGGTAATTATAGTATGGTGGATGCAACGCTGAAAAGTTTTATTGAAATTTTACTATCAAATATTAAGTATAGTCATATTAATCTTTTAAGTGGTCTCGACTATTTAATAAAGCCTGCAATTGAATTAGAAGAATTTTTATTTGCAAACAAAGAAAATAGTTTTCAAGAATATTTATCTATTAATACCGAATGGCAAGAAGCTAAACTGAGAGTAACTAAATATAGTTTAGGCGATTTAAAAATTCCATTTAAATATAAACTGGAATACTTAGTTAATAAATTATTTCCTGATAGAACTATTCCAAACCAAATGGAGCCCTATGGCCGCTCTCAGTGGATGACACTTACGCCACAAGCTATAAAATATGTAATTGAATATTTAAAAAACAATCCTAATGTACTTCAATTTTTTAAAAGAACATGGGGTGTAGATGAACTAATATTTCAAACTATTTTATTAAATTCTCCGTTAAAAGGTAGTATTGTTAATAACAATTTAAGATTTATTAAATAAAAAAAAAATGCTGTAAACCCTAGAATACTAACACAAGCAGATGCTAAAGCCTTGTTAGGTTCAGGAAAGTTTATTGCCAGAAAGTTTTCTTTGGAACAGTCTCCTGAAATTTTTCAATCATTAGATATAGAGCTTGATAAGTAATAAGTCGATTCTTTATAACTAATTTATTATTTTCTATTTTTGTACTGCCTATTAATTTAATACAGCTATGAATTTCACACGTAATATTAGTTTCGCTTTTTCAATAATCTTTTTTTCTTTTTCACTGCATGCTCAAAATACTAGCACTTACGAAAAAGAAATGCAAACTTGGCAACAAAAAAGAATTCAAGCATTAAAGGATCCGAATGGTTGGATTAACCTTACCGGTTTGTTTTGGTTAAAACCTGGCAAGAATAGTGTTGGATCTGCTCCAACAAACGATTTTGTATATCAGCATAAAAATATGCCGAGTAAGGCTGGGTATTTTTTATGGGAAAACCAACAAGTGTATTGGGTTTCTAATTCGGGTATAAATATTAAAATAAATGATAGCTTAATAACTAAGGCCTTGGTTTTTGAAGAAGGAAAAGAGCAAGCACCTTTAATGGCTTTGGGCAGTTTGCGTTGGAATATTATTCAACGAGAAGAAAAAATAGGTGTTCGTTTAAGAGACTTAGCATCGCCGCTGTTGACTAGTTTTAAAGGAACAGAACGATTTGCTTTAGATAGCACCTTAAAACTAATCGCTCATTTAGAACCCACTCAACAAAACAAGTTGTTAATAGCGAATGTGTTGGGTCAAATTAGTCCTTTAGCTTCTCCAGGTAAATTGGTGTTTAATATTAAGGGAACAACTTATACATTAGACGCGCTAGAAGAAGGCGATGAACTTTTTATTTTGTTTGGCGATGCAACTAGTGGCGAAGAAACCTATCCTGCTGGAAGGTTTTTATATACCAATAAGCCAGATGCCAATGGCAACACTATTTTAGATTTTAATAAAGCATTTAATCCGCCTTGTGCGTTTACAAAATTTGCTACTTGTCCACTACCTCCTAAACAAAATATTTTACCCATTTCAATTAAAGCAGGCGAAAAAAATTATCATTCTAATTCATTGAAATAAATCAATCAACCTTTTTAAATAGGGTTATTATAATTGGATATTTTTTATAAACTACATCGTTTTAGAAATCTTATCGCTAGTTATGCAAAAAACTTCTTAATTTTTGACCATCAAATTTCAAAAATATGTCTACTAGAAGATCTTTTTTACAAAATTCAGGCACATTATTGAGTGGTGCTGTTATTGCGCCTGCTATACACAATAAGGCTTTTGCTTATTTTAAAAATAAAGTAATGCCTAGCGACCAATTGAATATTGCTGCCATTGGATTAAATGGTCAGGGCTGGTCTGATTTATCAGCGGCGCTAAAAGTACCTGGTGTTAATGTGGTGGGCCTTTGCGATGTAGACCAAAATGTGCTTGATAAAAGGATGAAAGACCTTGATGGCAAAAAAGTAGATACTTCGCGTATTAAGCAATATCCCGATTATAGAAAATTATTAGAAAATAAAGATATTGATGCGGTAATTATTGGTAGCCCCGATCATTGGCATGCTTTACAAATGATACATGCTTGCCAAGCCGGAAAAGATGTGTTTGTAGAAAAGCCGGTAGGAAATTCTATTGGTGAATGTAATGCCATGATACGTGCACAAGAACGCTATGGTAATATTGTACAAGCTGGCCAATGGCAAAGAAGTCAACAACATTTTGCAGACGCTATTGCATACGTGCACAGTGGTTTGTTGGGTAATATTAGAACAGTAAAAGTTTGGTGTTATTTAGACTGGAAGCAGCCAAATGCGGTGAAGCCAGATGCGCCAGTTCCTGCAGGAGTTGACTATCAAAAATGGTTAGGACCTGCTACTTTACGTCCGTTTAATCCAAATCGTTTTCATTTTACCTTTCGTTGGTTTTGGGATTATGCAGGCGGCTTAATGACCGATTGGGGCGTGCATTTATTAGACTATGCACTAATGGGTATGAAAGCAACTGCTCCAAAATCTATTGCAACATTGGGTGGAAAATTTGCCATGCCAAATTCTGCCGAAGAAACACCCGATACCTTAATGGCGCTTTATTTATTGGTACCAACGGAACGCTGGTGTTAAATAGAAATGGATGGGAAGTATTAGAAGAAAAAAAGAACGAGCACAAAGTAATGGTTCCATTTAAACCTAAGGTAGACAATGGTTTAGACCGTCATTTGGAGAATTTTGTAAGTGTTATAAAATCGCGTAAAACAGCCGATTTGCGTTGCTCTATTCAAGAAGCAGCACACGTAGCAAAAGTGGCGCAGATGGGAAATATTGCTTACCGTTCTGGTCAAAAATTGGGCTGGAATAGAGAAGCCGGCCGTTTCACAGACGAAGCCATCAATAAAAAATATTTGATGAAGGAATACCATAACGGCTATCAGTTGCCAAAAATATAAAATGGCTAGTGATCCCTTAGAACCCAATGCTGCATTATTAATTGAGTTGGTGCAAACCCGAATGCCTTTTGGAAAATACAAAGACAAATTCATTTGTGATTTACCAGATTTTTATTTGGAATGGCACCAGCGCAATGGCTTTCCCAAAGGTAAAATGGGCATGCTATTAGGAACGATGTACGAAATTCAACTCAATGGTCTTAGGTATTTATTAGACCCAATAAAAAAAGCATACCGCTAAAATCTTTTCAAGTAAGATTTTCCAACAAAAAATATCCGTTAAAAGAGGGTTCCATAACTACCTTCAAGCTTTAGTAAATTGTGCGGCTTAAACCCCGTTTGGTATTATGCAAACAATTGATTCTCCAGAATATATTTTACAAACCATTTTTGGTTATGATAGTTTTCGTCATAACCAGCAAGAAATTATTGGCCATATTTTAGATGGTAATGATGCCCTAGTTTTAATGCCTACTGGCGGTGGAAAAAGTTTGTGCTACCAAGTTCCCGCACTCTGTTTGGCGGGCGTTACCATTGTTGTGAGTCCATTGATTGCGCTAATGAAAGACCAAGTAGATGCCTTATTAATGAGCGGGGTAAAAGCGGCTTTTTTAAACAGTTCACAAACTAGTGGCGAGCAAGCGGCATTGTCGGAACAATTAAAAAACAACGAGCTCAAACTTTTATATGTAGCACCCGAAAGATTGGTAGGGCAAGACAAACAGTTTCTTACATTTTTGCAATCCCTCAAGGTTTCGTTATTTGCCATAGATGAAGCGCATTGTATTAGTCAATGGGGTCACGATTTTAGGCCAGAGTACCGAGTTTTAAATGAGTTAAAACAATATTTTCCATCAACCCCTATCATTGCGTTAACGGCTACTGCCGATGCGCAAACCAAAGATGATATTTTAGCGCAATTGCATTTTAAAGCGCATCGGGTTTTTGAAAACAGTTTTAATAGACCGAATATTTATTATAGTATTCAGCCCAAAAAAGGATACTACGATACACTACTAGATTATTTAGACGCACATACTGGCGATGCTGGAATTATCTATTGTTTAAGCCGTGCCGCCACCGAAAAATTAGCAGCCGATTTAGTAGAGGATGGTTATTCGGCAGCAGCGTATCATGCGGGATTAGAAAAAAATCTAAGAGACGAACGGCAAGATTTGTTTTTGAGGGACGATATTAAAATTATGGTGGCCACTATTGCGTTTGGCATGGGCATAAATAAAAGCAATGTACGTTTTGTAGTGCATGCCGACCTTCCTAAAAATATTGAGGGATATTACCAAGAAACTGGTCGTGCAGGCAGAGACGGATTGCCAAGTGATGCTATTTTATTTTATGGAGCCGGTGATGTAATGAAACTAAAAAGTTTTGCCCAGGTTCCTGATAACGAAGAGCAAACCAATATTCTATTGCAAAAATTAGAAAAAATGGTGCAGCTCTGCGAAACCAAACGTTGCAGACGAAAATATCTACTCAATTATTTTGGCGAAACGGCACCCGATTATTGCGGCAGTTGTGACGTATGTTTAACAGAAAAAACAGTAGAAGATGCTACTTTAATTGCACAGAAATTTTTAAGTACCGTTGCCCGACTCAATGAACGTTTTGGTGCAAATTATGTAATTGATGTAATTCGTGGATCTCAGGCAGAAAAAATACGGGCAGAGCATAAAACCCTTACTGTATTTGGTATTGGTAAAGATTTACCTCGAGAAGACTGGCAGCATTATGCAAAGGAATTATTGCTTGAAAATTATTTACAACATAGTACTGGAGAATATCCTGTTTTGCTTTTAACAGATAAAAGCAAGGACGTGCTTTTTAAAAGTGCAAAAGTATACTTACAGGCACCAACACCTGTTGTGCTGACCAAAGAGCCTGTAGTGTATCAGCAGCATGCATTTGAAAAATCATTATTTGAAGCACTAAAAAAATTACGCAATCAAATTGCACACGAAGAAAATGTGCCTGCTTATTTAATTTTTAGCGATAGTACTTTATTAGATTTGGCTACCTACTTGCCAACAAGCAATCAATCGTTATTAAGTATATCTGGCTTTGGTGCATTTAAAGCCGAAAAATATGGAACAGCATTTTTAGAAATGGTGCAAGACTATTGCAATGCCAATGAGCTAAGTTCTAGAATGGAATTAAAACAACCCAAGCGCGAAAGAAAACCAAAAATCACCAAGGAGCGCGAGTCTGATACCAAAAAAACAACCTACGATTTATACCAACAGGGAAATAGTATTACCGAAATTGCAAGCATTAGAAACTTATCGCCCAATACCATTGAATCGCATTTGGGCTTTTATATTGGAACAGGCGTTTTGAGTTTAAATGATTTTGTACTATCCAATCACCAAACGTTGATTGTAGCAGCAGAAAAAAAACATGGTCGACTGAGTTTGAAATTATTAAAAGAAAACTTACCAGATTCCATTAGTTATGGTGCCATAAGAATGGTTCTAGCTAGTATGCCTATTAATTAACTCCTTAAATGATACGCTTTTGATTGTGTAAATATTCGTATGCCAACATAAGAAAGTGTGCTACCAAAACCACTATTTTTTCTACCACTCCATGGAAGCGCCGCACTTACTCTATCGCAACAATTTAAATATACTGTTCCTGCATTTAGTTGAGCTTGTATGTTAGCGGCCCTTGTTTCGTTGTTGCAATAAACACCTGCTGTTAAACCATAATCAGTGTCGTTCATTAGTGCAATTGCTGCTGCATCATTTGCAACTTTCATAATGCCAATGATGGGTCCAAAAGATTCTTCTTTCATTAAATCCATTTGGTGTGTTGTGTTTACCAAAACAGTTGGTTCGAAATAGTTGCCTGTTCTATCCATTATTTTTCCGCCACATAATAGTGTTGCTCCTTTTTGTATAGCATCTGCTACTTGTGCTGCTAAAAATGCGGGTTGTTCTTTTCTGGTTAATGGACCGATATAAGTATTTGCGGTTATTGGATCTCCTATAGTATATGATTGTACTTCTGTTACAAAGGCAGCAACATAAGCGTCGTATACTTTTTCGTGCACATAAATTCTTTCTACCGAACAACAGCTTTGGCCATTGTTATAAAATACCCCATCGGCGGTGTTGGCTGCTATTGTTGCAATATCTGTAGTGTCTTCTGTAATATATAATGGATCTTTGCCGCCCAATTCTAATCCACAAGGCTTCATTTTTTTACTTACTTGCTCGTAAATATATTTTCCTGTTTTATAAGAACCTGTAAAAAAGTATCCGTCTAAATCTGCTTGCAACAATAGTTCACCAACGGCTTTATCTCCCGCAACCATTTGAAATACATTTTCTGGAACACCTGCTTCGTGTAAATATTTTTCAATGATTTGTCCGGTTAAACTAGATAGCTCAGAAGGTTTGTATAACACTGCATTTCCTGCCAATAGTGCTGGTACAAAAACATTTGTTCCAACTAAGTACGGATAATTCCAGGCAGAAATATTACATACAATGCCTAGTGGTTCGTATATAATTTTTTCGCGAGTGCTACCTGTCTCTACCATCCATTCTTCTTGTAAAGCTTTTGGGGCATTATTTGTAAGCCAATCAATTCTAGCACAAGCACCATTTATTTCATTTACCGCTTGTTGCAAGGGCTTTCCTACTTCACTGGTTAATACTGCCGCAGCTTCTTGAATATGTGTTTGTAATAGTTTTGCAAATTGTTGCAAAATGCTAATTCTTTCTGTTAAAGGAATAGCGGCCCAAACTGGTTGACCAATGCGTAATGCGTTTATTTTATTTTGAATACTTAATTCGGTATCTGTTGTTATTTGACCAATGCTAAGGGCTGTTGCTGGATTAATACAATTCATTTGGAATATTTTATTGCTTCACTTAAAAACCACTCACGGATATTTTTCGATAGCGGGTTGGTATTATTATTGTTGATTCTTTCAGGATGCCATTGCACACAAATTAATGGCGATTTATTAGTAGCGTCTTTCCATTCAATGCCTTCTACTATATTTTCTGCTGCATAACAATTGACTATTAAATCTGGTGCAATTGTTTCAACTGATTGGTGGTGCGCACTATTAACTGTTCCTTCTGTTACACCAGTAATATTTGCTAACAAACTTTTTTCAATTAAGGAAACGGTATGTATATAATCATTCCCACCTTCGCTTCTATGATTTTGTTTTCCGGTGGCTTCAATATCTGGGGTAAGTGTGCCTTTTAGTGCCGCATTTACTAATTGTAATCCTCTGCAAATACCCAACACAGGCATAGATAGAGCGAGTGCCGATTGAAATAAATCGATTTCAAATTCATCGCGTTCGCGGTTCCATGCCAATGGTTTATTTGGATAATCTATAAGTGCAGGGTTATAAAAAAAAGGATCTACATCTATGCCACCAGATAATAATAAAGCATGACATTTTTGTAGTTCCAACTTATTTTGTTTACCAGCAGATAGTTCTATAATTTCTATGTTTTGCGAATCGCCTAAAATCCAAGTTGGATAATTAGGAAACTTTGCTTCCGTTACACAAATGCCAATACAAATTTTATTCTCCAACAAGCAATTTCGTACAGTAATTTAAAATCATTTCTACTTACAGGTTTTGGATTATTAGGATGTGCAAAATCTGCAAATGCTAAATCGGCCAGGGTTTCTATATGTGCCTGCTCAACACCAATACCTGAAAGTGTTTTTGGAATACCCAATCGATCATTTAAATCAAATAAATAAGCCACAACACCTTCGCTAGATTCATTGGCAATACCCAACGCTTTTGCCATTCTTACAAAACGGTCTTCAAATCCGGCACTATTAAATTGCATACCATAAGGCAAGTTCACCGCATTGGCCAAACCATGGTGCGTGTCTAATAAACTAGATAAGGGATGTGCCAATGAATGCACTACGCCGAGTCCTTTTTGAAAAGCAATAGCACCCATCATAGACGCCAATAACATATCTGACCTTGATTCGATGGTAGGATTTTTTACTGCCTGTTCAATAGAATTAGCAATTAAACGCATGCCTTCTAAAGCAATACCATCGCAAATAGGATGGTAGTTTTTTGCTAGAAATGCTTCCATATTATGTGTTAGTGCATCCATGCCAGTTGCTGCAGTAATAAATGCAGGAAGGGCCATGGTAAGTTCTGGATCTGCAAAAACAATTTTTGCCAATAATTTTGGAGAGAACAATATTTTTTTCTGGTGCGTTTCGTCGTCGGCAATAATAGCGGAGCGACCAACTTCGCTACCTGTTCCAGCAGTGGTTGGAATCGTAATAAAATGAGGCACATCATTCGTTACATAAACATCACCACCAATTAAGTCATCGTATTTAAATAAATCTTCGCGGTGATTAATGCGTAGTAAAATAGCCCTTGCTACATCTATGGCAGCGCCACCACCAATACCTATTATACAATCGCATTCACCTGCATCGTAAGCATCGGCTCCTTTGTAAACATCAGACTTTACAGGGTTTTTATGAATATCATGAAACACTGTTACACTAAATCCTTTGGCAGTTAAATCTGCTACAATGGCTTTAAAAAAATCTAATCCAGCAATGGTAGGATCTGTTGAAATAAAAGGTTTTGATAGTTGGTTGTTTTTTAAATAGGCAGGAAGTTCTGCTACAACGCCTGCTCCAAAACGAATGGTAGTAGGAAAATTAAATTGCGAAATGGCCATTGGTTTTTATTTGTTGCTTTAAATAATTATTAAGTAAATCTTTTAGAACTGCAATGATATTTAGATAATTTCAAAATAGCGTTTTGTTTCCCAATCGGTAACAACTTTGGCAAATTGTTTTACTTCCCACTCGCGTGTTTGTGTAAAATGATTTACAAATGTTTCGCCAAATAGTTCTTTTGCAATAGCAGAATTTTTCATGGCTTGTGTAGCATCGTCTAGGCTTTTTGGAAAGCGTCCATTGCTTTCGTCTCTATAACCATTACCAGTGGTTGCTGCTTGCAAACTTAGTTTGTGTTGAATACCATAGAGGCCTGCTGCCAAACAAGCGGCAATTGCTAAATACGGATTGGTATCACTACCTACCACCCTTGTTTCTAGCCTACAAGATTTACTTCCTTCGGTTAGCGCACGCAAGGCAACTGTTCTATTATCTAATCCCCAGGTAAGCGTGGTTGGCGCCCAAGCACCTTCTACCAAACGTTTGTAAGAGTTAATTGTTGGTGCTACCATTGGCAAAATATGCGGCAAACAAAATAATTGACCTGCCACATATTGTTGCATGGTTTCACTCATATTGTTAGGCTCATTTGCATTGTAAAATACATTGGCATTATTTTGCCAAAGCGATTGGTGAACGTGTCCACTACAGCCAGGTAATTGCTCATTTATTTTTGCCATAAAGCTGGCTAAGATGCCGTGCTTGTATCCAATTTCTTTAACAGCTGTTTTAAATAAACTAGCATTATCTGCGGCTTGTAATACGCCACTATAAGTAATGGCTGCTTCATAAACGCCGGGTCCGGTTTCGGTATGCAAACCTTCTAACGGAATATCAAAGTCTTTTAACTGATTAAATAATGCCGAGAAAAAATCATTGCGTTCGCTGCTTCTTAAAATAGAATAACCAAACATGCCAGGTGTTAATGGTGTAAGGTGTTTGCCTTCTTTTTCTGCAAATGTTTTTGGGGTTTCAATAAAATTAAACCATTCAAATTCTTGCGAAAACTTTGCTTCGAATCCTGCTGCAGTAGCATTTGCAATAATTTTTTGTAATAATTGACGCGGACATATTTCAAGTGCATTGCCTTTTGCGTCAACAAATTCTCCTAAAAAAAATGGCAAATCATTTTCCCAAGGAATTTTTCTAAAACTATTAATACTCAATTTTACTTTGGCATCAGGATAGCCACTATGCCATCCTGTAAAACTATTGTTATCGTATGCTTGGTCGGCCATATCCCATCCAAAAATCACATCACAGAATCCTAGGTTGCCAGTAACTGCCAATAAAAACTTTTCGCTAGAAATATATTTGCCGCGCAACACACCATCAATATCTGTTACTGCAACTTTTACCCTGCCAGATGGATGGTTACTTACATACTCAATAATTTGTTCGGTACTCATTTTTTTAAAATTTTATATAGCACAAAAAATAAAAATATAATTCCAAAATAATAGCAAGCTAATATTCCATTATAATAACACAAAGCTATTAAACAAATGATGGCTAATACCAATGCAATAATGGGTGTGATAGGATAAAATGGAACTTTAAATGGTCGGTGCAATTCGGGTTGTTGGCGTCTTAATTTTAAAACTGCTAACATTGATATGATATAAATTGATACGGCCCCAAACACAGATATAATAATAATTTCAGCGGTTTTTCCAGTGCAAATTATGAGCACGCCTAACAAAGAATTAAATAACAATGCATTTGCTGGTGTTTGAAAACGGGCATGTACTTCCCCTAAAAACTTAGGTGCGTTTCCAATTTTTCCAAATTCAAATGTGGCCCTTCCGCTAGCTAATAGTAATCCATGAAATGAAGCCACTAGTCCAAATAATCCAATGCCAATTAATAATTTATAAAATACATGGTTGGTGGCAAATATTTTTCCGAGTGCTAGTGGAAGCGGCGAGTCTGAACTTGTGCCGTTTGTAGTATAAACAATCGCTTCCCATCCACCAATACCTATTGCAGCTACAAATACCAAGATGCACAATATCACTAGCGTTAATAAGGCCCATCCAAATCCTTTAATAATATCTTTTTGTGGGTGCAAAGTTTCTTCGGCTACATTGGCTAGTCCTTCTATTCCTAAAAAAAACCAAATGGCAAACGGTAATGCAGCAAATGCACCGCTCCATCCATTTGGGAAAGCATTTTTAGAAAAATTTGTTGCAGAAAAATGGGGCAAAGTAAGGGTAGCAAAAAGTAGCAATTCTCCCACAGCTAAAATTGTAATAATCAATTCAAAATTAGCGGCAGCTTTTACGCCATAAATATTTAAAGCACTAAAAATTATATAAACAGTAATGGCGGCACCTAGTATAGGCACTTGTGGAAAGGCTAAATTAAAATAAGCACCAATAGCAATGGCAATAGCTGGTGGTGCAAAAACGAATTCAATAATTTGCGCTAATCCTGTAATAAAACCAATATCTTTTTTAAAAGCTCGTTCGGCATAATCATAAGCCCCACCTGCTTTTGGAATAGCACAAGCCAACTCAGCATAAGAAAAACTAAAACAGGTGTACAACACAATGACTAGCAATGTTGCCAATGCCATACCCCAGGTACCTCCTTTTTCGAGCCCTAGGTTCCATCCAAAATACATACCTGAAATAACGTAGCCAACGCCCAATCCCCATAAAAGGGTGGGTGTTAGGGTTTGTTTTAGTGTACGATCTGTCATAGGCGGTAATTTAGTCTTTTAGCCCCATTTTTTTTAGGTTCTAGCCCAAGAAAATCCAAATGATTTTATTAAATTAATTTCTAAAGTAGATTTTTCCGCTATAAAACAATAAGAAGAACAAACTACAGGTCTTAAAATAAATAAATCATTTTGCTGTTACAGTACAGAGTCGTTATAATTACTTATCTTGATTTTTAAAATAATAAATCAAGGATGAATAATAATAACGAAACAAAAGGTATCTGGAAAGTGATTGGTGCCTCTTCGCTGGGAACCCTAATTGAATGGTACGATTTTTATATATTCGGAAGTTTAGCCGTGGTAATTGCCAACCAGTTTTTCCCTAAAACTAATCCAACAGCAGCGCTTTTATCTACACTTGCTACTTTTGCTGCCGGTTTTATTGTACGTCCGTTTGGTGCTTTAGTGTTTGGTAGACTCGGCGATTTAGTGGGTAGAAAATATACGTTTCTGCTAACGCTTGTGTTAATGGGAGGTTCTACTTTTGCTATTGGATGTATACCTAGTTACGAAAGCATTGGATTTCTAGCACCCATACTGGTATTGATTTTGCGCCTAATTCAAGGGTTGGCTTTGGGCGGAGAATATGGCGGTGCTGCAACCTATGTAGCAGAACATTCACCTGCGCATAGAAGGGGCTTTTTTACTTCTTGGATTCAAACAACGGCTACACTAGGTTTATTTATTTCACTAGGCGTTATTTTATTAACCCGACATTTTTTAGATGTTGATCCTGCCAAATCAATTGCCAAGTTTAATGATTGGGGATGGCGGATTCCATTTTTAATTTCTATATTATTAGTAGTGGTGTCTATTTATATCAGACTAAAAATGGCGGAGTCTCCTCTGTATGAAAAATTAAAATCAGAAGGAAAAACTTCTGTGAATCCATTAAAAGAAAGTTTTGGAAATAAAGCCAATTTAAAAATGGTATTATTAGCGCTTTTTGGCGCTACCATGGGTCAAGGAGTTGTTTGGTACACCGGTCAATTTTATGCGCAATCTTTTATTGAAAACGTTTGTAAGGTTGAGTTTGATCAATCACGTACCATATTAATTTGGGGGATTCTTTTTGCCACACCATTCTTTGTAATTTTTGCTTCATTGAGTGATAAAATAGGCAGAAAATGGATTATGTTATCGGGTATGTTTTTAGCAGTTATTTCGTACAATTATTTGTTTACTAATTTGTACCAAATAGCTGATGTTAAAACCAAAACAGAGGTATTGGCTAAAAAAGAAATCAAAACAAATCTTACCGCTATTGCCAACTCAACAGATTTCATCAGAAAAACAATTACCAAAACTACCTTCACCGATGGAATGACCATGCTGCAAACACAAACGGATACAGCGTATGCCATACCAGGAAAAGCAACCATCAAGCCATTAATAGCTATTTCAAAAACACTGGCAAGCAATGATTATTGGAAAATGGTGGGTATTGTGTTTTTGCTCATTTTATACGTAACCCTTGTGTATGGTCCAATTGCGGCATTTTTAGTAGAATTATTTCCTACAAAAATTCGCTACACATCTATGTCATTACCTTACCATATAGGCAATGGTGTTTTTGGTGGACTAACACCATTTATTGCAACACTATTAACCACTATTTATACCGATAATAAAATTGTAGGATTAATGTATCCCATAATTATTGCCACTATTTGTATGATTATTGGGGCCATTTATATAAGCAATAAAATAGATCCAGCAGTTGATCGTTAAACAAAATTGAATCTTTAAAAAAGTTAATAATATGAATGCAATTAAAAGATACGCCGGATTAATTTGGATTATTTTAGGTCCATTGGGCATACACTATTTACTACAAACAGCCAGTGCTGAAATTGCCAAAAAACCAGGAATTGATACACAAATTCAATGGGGTGTATTCATTACTGTCTTTTACCCAATAGCTATTGGCTTTATACTTTTTGGATTGTACGCCCTTGAAGGCAATTACGATCAGTTGCCAGCAGCGAGTTCGGAAATTGATGATTACCAAGCAAAGCCGTTATAATAACTGTTGATTTGAACTAACAGTTTTTATACTGTAATTTTAATGAGATGATTTTATATTATAGTATAAAAATTATTGACTTTCAAATTTGCCTATTTTGAAAAAAAGACAAGACTATATTTCCTGGGACGAATATTTTATGGGTGTGGCTTTATTGTCGGCCTGCAGAAGCAAAGACCCTAATACACAAGTAGGCGCTTGTATTGTCAATCAAAAAAATAGAATTGTAGGAGCCGGATATAATGGACTACCAACTGGTTGCAATGACGATGCTTTTCCTTGGCAAAAGCAGGGAGAGTTTTTAGAAACAAAATATCCTTTTGTATGTCATGCAGAACTCAATGCTATTTTAAATAATATTGGCATGGACTTACATGGTTGTAAAATTTATACGGCTTTATTTCCTTGCAACGAATGTTCAAAAGCCATTATACAATCGGGCATTAAAGAAGTGATTTATTTATCGGATAAATACGAAGCATCAGACTCGGCTAAAGCATCTAAAATGATGTTGGAGAGCGCGGGTGTGGCTTGTAGGAAAGTAGTTACAAATAGGCCACAGTTAGTGTTGTCGTTTAATGAAGCGGATGTATAATTAATTTCTTTTCATCTTTTATTTGCTTGCCATGAAAAAAATAATCTCTTTTGTTTGCTGCGGCTTATTTTTTCTATCCACTTTAAAAGCACAAGAACTTGTTGCTTCTGCCAATCATTTTATTGAATTGTTAAATGCAGATCAAAAGTTAAAAGCATTATTTCCATTTGATGCCGAAGAGCGTTATACTTTTTTCTTTGTACCAAGAAACGACCGAAAAGGAATTACGTTTAATGAGTTAAGTGCCGAACAAAAAACAGCAGCATTCTCACTCATTCAATCTTGTTTAAGCGCGCAAACGGTTAAAAAAGTACAGCAGATTATGCAAATGGAAACCGTACTTAAAGAAATTGAAAAGCGAAAAGAGAACGATAATTATAGAGACACTGGAAAATATTATATCAGCATATTTGGTGTTCCGGGTGCAAAAACTATTTGGGGATGGCGTTTAGAAGGACACCATACTTCTTTTCATTTTTCTGCAGCCAACAACAAACTAGTATCAGGCACACCTTCTTTTTTAGGATCCAATCCTGCGATTGTTCAAAACGGCCCTACAAAAGGTTTGCAAATTTTAAAAGAAGAATCAGACCAAGGCTTTGCTTTCTTGCATAGTTTAACCGAATTGCAAATACAAAAAGCAACTATTAATAGTATTGCGCCCGATTCAATTATTACATCGAATTACCGAGTAGCCATGTTAGCCAATCCTAAGGGAATTATGTATAGTGAATTGAATGCTGCACAAAAACAACAATTGCTACAATTGATTAATGTATATGTGCACCGTTATACCAAATTATTTGCCGAAGACTTACTCAAAGAAATTCAACAAGCAGGTTTAGACCAACTCCATTTTTCATGGGCAGGCAATACAACAGAATTTGGCAAAGCCTACTATTACAGCATCCAAGGCCCTACCGTGATTATTGAATTTGATAACGCACAAAACACCTCACAAAACAATGCCAACCATATTCATACCATTTTAAGAGATCTAAAACACGATTTTGGTGGAGATGATTTATTAGAGCATTATCGCGCATCGCATAAAAACTAGTGTAAAAAAGCAAGTAGATAGCTAAGAAATTTCTGCTAACTTTAGTTTTAAACGATGCCATTTTGCAAAGACGATTATTTTTACGCAGTTCCGGAATTTTTGCAGCAGGGATGTACGCTTCAACTGCTCGCGCAATTGCTGGACCTTTCTTACCAGGAGAAATTACACACAATATTCCCGTTGATAAAAAACTAGACCCCACTTGGGTTAAGTCATTATCGAAGCGCGGCTTTGCAACCAAATATTATCAGTCAAAAAATGAATTGAAATATATTGGCATGCCAGTTGGTGGTATTTATACAGGAACCGTGTATTTGGGCGGAGATGGTAAACTTTGGTTATGGGATATTTTTAATGCCAATCAAAATGGCATTGATCCTAAAACAATTGAATGGACCTTAAATAAAACCATTAAAATTAATGCGCAAAATGGGGCTGGTTATGTACAACCCTCTCTACAGATTCATCCACTAGAACAAGGCTTTGCTTTTAAAATTACCATTGGCAATAATACGTTTATTAAAAAAATGGATGCCAACGATTGGGATGATATTGTTTTTGAAGCGAGTTATCCAATGGCAAAAATTCATTACATCGACCACCAAGTTCCTGTTGATATTACCGCAACCGTTTATTCGCCGTTTATTGCACTAGATGACAGAAATTCTGGACTACCCTGTACCATTTACAGTTTTCAAATAAAAAATAAATCAACCCAACCAATAAGTGTTTCCATTTTAGGTTGGTTAGAAAATAAAGTGAGTATTAAATCGGCCGTAGCAACAGATATAAGAATCAATACGATTGTTGAAACGCAAACAGCTAAGGCTTTACAATGCAGTATTAACAACAATGGAAATGCCGAACAATTGCTAGCACCCGATTATGGAACGATGGCCATTACTGCTATGTCTGAAAATGCACAATACCAAACCAATTGCAATTTTCCTATTACGAGTGCTTCTTTTAATCAAGTAAATAATCAACCTACACAAAAAAATGCATCCACACAATTAATGGGTGCAGTGGAGGTGGCGTATCAATTAAAACCAGCGCAATCAATTGAATCTAATTTTTCCATTGCTTGGCATTTTAATAATTTACATTTTAAAAAGTTAGCCGCCGATAAGGGGCGCTACTATAATAATTGGTATAAGTCTGCAGCAGAAGTAACACAGTATGTTACCAAACATTTTTTAAAGCTTTCGCAAGAATCAAATTTATGGAAGCAAACTTGGTACGATTCAAGTTTGCCTTATTGGTTTTTAGAAAGAACGTTTTTAAATATTTCTATACTTGCCACTACTACTGCGCATCGTTTTGAATCGGGTAGGTTTTATGGTTGGGAAGGGGTAGGCTGTTGCGAAGGAACCTGTACGCATGTTTGGCAATACGCACATGCTATGGGCCGAATTTTTCCTGCAGTAGAAAAAGACACGCGCGAAAAAATTGATTTAGGTGTTTCCTTACAACCCGATGGAATGATTTGGTACAGGGGTGAACACGCTCAATCTGCGGCCATTGATGGACAAGCAGGAACTATTTTGCGTATTTATCGCGAGCACCAAATGAGTGCCAACTATTTGTTTCTACAACAGAACTGGGATAAAATAAAAAAAGCGGTTCAGTGGGTAATGAACCAAGACAAAAATAAAGACGGCATGGAAGACACGCCACTTGAAAATACCTTAGATGCTGTTTGGGATGGAGAGATTGCATGGCTAGTAGGCTTGTGTATTGCAGCAGTGAAAGCGGGCGAATTGATGGCCATTGAAATGAATGATGTGGGTTTTGCCAATACTTGCGCCAACTATGTAACAATAGGCAGCAAAAACATGGAAGACCAATTATTTAATGGCGAATATTTTATTCATAAACCCGATACTATTAAAGGAAGAGCAAAACTCGGTTCTTATAATACTTGTCATATCGACCAACTGTATGGTCAAAGTTGGGCACACCAAGTAGGTATTGGTAGACTAGTAGATAAAACCAAAACCCTATCGGCTTTAAAAGCTTTGTGGAAATATAATTTTACGCCAGATGTTGGTCCATACATAAAAGCACGCGAAGGAGGAAGGCCCTATGTACTACCTGGCGAAGGCGGTTTGGTAATGAATACCAACCCAAAAAATGAGTCCAAACCTTATGGCGAAAATGTTACTTGGCAAATGGGTTATTTTAATGAATGCATGACTGGTTTTGAACACCAAGTTGCAGCGCATATGATGGCCGAAGGTATGGTTGACGAGTCGTTGGTCATTACCAGAATGATTCACGATAGATACCATGCAGCCAAAAGAAATCCGTTTAATGAAATAGAATGTAGCGATCACTATTCTAGGGCAATGGCTAGTTATGGTAGTTTTATTACTGCCTGCGGTTTTCAATACCATGGTCCAAAAGGATACCTAGGTTTTGCGCCAATGATTGGTGCCGAAAACTTTAAAGCTCCGTTTACATCTGCTAAAGGATGGGGAACTTTTATACAGAAAAAAGACACTCAGCATTTATCGGCTATTGTTCAAATAAAATATGGCAGTTTACAATTGCAAAGTTTTTCGTTAGTACCAACACATACAGTTTTAAAAATTAGTGTAACAATCGACGGAAAAAATATTCCTGCAAGTTTTACCCAAGAAAATAATACTTGCTTAATTCAGTTTAAAGAACCCATAAAGCTTTCAGTTACGCAATCCTTACAAATTTTAATTTAATACAATGGTCATAGAAAAAAACAAGGTAGTATCTATACATTACCAACTTAAAGATGCAGATGGCAATGTATTACAAGGCAATGATGGATACACACCAGAAGTGTATTTACATGGTGCAAAACATCTTTTGCCAGGTTTAGAAAAAGCACTTGAAGGAAGCAAAATAAACGAAACGATTCAAGTGGTTATACCGCCCGATCAAGCGTATGGATCAAGGCAACAACATTTAGTAGTAGAATTTTTGTTAAACGATTTAGAAGATCCAGCAGCTATAACGGTGGGAGATTTCATTCCCTTGCAAGATGGATTAGAAGGATTGGTAGTAGAAAAAAACGATACACATTTTATTGTAGATGCCAATCATGCCTTAGCCGGAGAGACTTTGTTTTTTACTATTAAAATTTCTGATATAAGAGATGCTACTCCTTCGGAAATAGCCAATGGCATGCCAGCAGCAAATCCAGTAACTGGTTCATGCGGGCCTGAGGGTTGTTGTTAATCGATATAAAAAATTTATACAATGAATCAGATTAAATTATTGTTTGCATTATTACTTGTTGTTTTAATTGCTTGTAATACCGGTTCAAATCAGTCAGAAAAAAATCAAGCAGCAATGGACAATCAAAAAGGAAGTTTTCAATACGATCTAGATTTTTTAAAACAATACCACAAAGACTTAATTATATTAGGCACAGATAATGCGCAGATAATTGTATTGCCACAATACCAAGCAAGAATTATGACGAGTACTGCAGAAGGCAATGCTGGCGCTAGTTTTGGCTGGTTGAATCACGAACTAATTGCTTCAAAAAAATTCTCGCCGCATTTTAGTGCCTTTGGTGGAGAAGAAAGATTTTGGATAGGACCCGAAGGCGGACAGTTTTCTATTTACTTTAAAAAAGGTGTTCCATTTAGTTTTGATAATTGGTTTGTTCCCAAAGAAATTGATACCGAAAAATTTGAGGTAATTGAAGTAAATAAAACAAGTGCCTTATTCGAAAAAACAATGCACTTGCAAAATTATTCGGGTACTGATTTTGATGTAAAAGTGAATCGAAATATTCAAGTGCTAACTGATAGTGCTATTTACCAATTAATTGGAATGGCGCCCAAGGATACAAAAATTGTTGGCTTCGAATCAAATAATAGTATTACCAATACCGGAAAAAATACTTGGACAAAACAATCAGGCTTATTATCTATTTGGATTCTTAGTATGTTGAATGCCAATGAAAACACCACCATTGCTTTGCCTTATAAAAAAGGCGATTCAGCACAACTAGGTAAAATTGTTACCGACGATTATTTTGGAAAAGTACCTGCAGGCCGATTACAAGTTAAGGATGGATTGATTTTATTAAAAGCAGATGGAAATCATAGAAGTAAAATTGGCATAGCACCAGCTCGAGCAATTCCAATGGCGGCTAGTTATGATGCAAAGAATAATTTATTAACTATTGCACAGTTTAGTATTAATGAAATAGATAAAGATTATGTAAATGGTTTGTGGCAAATTCAAAAAAATCCATTTGCTGGTGATGCCGTAAATGCCTATAACGATGGACCAATAGACGGTAAACAAATGGGTAAATTTTATGAATTAGAAAGTTCTTCACCTGCAGCAGCACTTGCTCCAGGAGCTAGTATACATCATCTACACAGAACCATCCATTTAAAAGGTCCTAAGCAAAGTTTAAATGATGTAACCATGAAATTATTTGGCGTGGGTGCAGATGCCTTGGTATTGTAATTATTTATTCAACGCTAATTTATTACCAATTTCTGTGGCTGTTAATGTAAGGTTTGCTGCCGTTGCATTGAGTGCTTCTTGTAAACTAGTAGGTTCTTTATTTATGGATATTAATATATCAAAATAAAATTGAAGCGCTTCACTAATATTAGTAGGAATTTGTCCGGCCAAACCAATCACGGGAATACTTAATGCCTTAGCCATCTTTGCAACGCCTATTGGCCCTTTTCCTTGCAGGGTTTGATTGTCTATAGAACCTTCTGCCGTAATTAAAAGATTGGCTTTATTGATAGCTGTTTTAAAATTAGTTAGTTCTAAAAAATAGTCAATACCGTTTACCAAATTCGCGCGTAAATATCCGTGTAAACCAGCAGATACGCCACCTCCAGCGCCTCCGCCAATAATGGCCAATAAATCAATACCTGTTTGTTGCAAACTGATTGTTGCAAAATGCGTTAACAAACTATCTAGTATTTCTACCTCATTTTCTGTTGCGCCTTTTTGCGGACCAAAAACAGCAGCCGCTCCTTGTGCTCCAATTAAGGTATTGGTAACATCACAAAGAATAGTGATTTCGCAATTGATTAATCTACTATCTAGTTTAGTAGTATCTACAAAAGCCAATTCGTTTAATTGTTTGGGAAGGATGGTTAATTCGGCTCCTGCTGCATTTAAAAATCTTGCACCTAATGCGCGCAAAATACCAGTACCAGCATCTACTGTTGCAGAGCCGCCAATGGTTAAAATAATTTTTTTAACGCCTTTGTTTAAAGCTGCTAGCATCAGTTGGCCTGTACCAAAAGAGCTAGCTATTAAAGGGCTGTATTCATTGGGCGATAAGCGCTTTAAGCCAGAAGCTTCTGCCATTTCAATTAATCCTACAGTACCTTCTTCAATAATACTATAAGCGGCATTAATATTTCTACCTAGCGGATCTTGAACTATTGTATTGTATTGTTGGCCATTTATTTTTTGTAGAATTAATGCAGCAGTTCCATCGCCACCATCACCAATCGGAAAACATTCCGCACTATGTTTTAGCACACTATTAGCCAACCCTACTTGAATGGCATCAGCTGCTTGCTGTGCACTAATACTATTTTTAAACGCATTAGGCGCAATCAGAATATGCATGAACCGTTTAATTTATTTTACCAACGAACCGGTTGAAAAGTCCAATCGGGAATTACTTTTTGCATTTCAATTTCGTCATTTCGTTTGGTAAGGCCGCAGTTTAAATAATTCTGGTGCAATTTAGCCAATGCAACCCTATCTAATTCTACACCCAAACCCGGTTCTGTTGGAACCGCTACGGAACCTTCCTCGAATGTAAATCTTCCGCCCATAATCACTTCGTCGGATTGCCAAGGATAGTGTGTATCTAATGCATAATCCATTCTAGGAATAGCCGCACCAAGATGCACCATAGCCGCCAATGAAATACCTAGATGACTATTTGAGTGCATCGATAATCCTCTAGAAAAAGTTTCGCAGATACTGGTTAAATGCATGGATGATCTTAATCCGCCCCAGAAATGGTGGTCACTTAAAATAATATCTTCGGACTGAATGGCAATGCTATTTGGAATTTCCTCGAAAGAGGTCGTACACATATTGGTTGCCAGAGGTGTTTTAAGTGCTTTGCGAACGGCTGCCATATTTTGTTGACCACGAACCGGATCTTCTAAATATTCTAAAATGGGTTCCATTTCTTTGCCATATTTAATGGCTGTTTCAACAGTCCACAATGCATTAGGATCAATCCGCAATGGAACAGTTGGGCCGAATGCTTCGTGCAAAGCAAACATGGCATCAGTTTCTTGGCGCGGATCAAACACACCACCTTTTAGTTTAATACTTTTAAATCCAAAAGCAGCACACATGGCTTTTGCTTGTGCAACTATTTCAGTTGGATTCAGCGCGCTTTTTTGTTTAGCGGCCTCCCAACCAGTGGCAGCAGGGTCTGTATTAAAAGCAAATTCTCCACCAGCACCTTCGTATTTATAAAATAGGTAAGCAGAAAAAGGAACACGGTCGCGCATTTTTCCTCCTAATAAATCAACTATTGGCTTACCTGTTACTTTGCCAATAATATCCATACAAGCAACTTCTACTGCACTAAAAATATGTACTAATTTTCGTTGATCCCAGGGGGCAAGACCTCTGTCGGAACTTTTATCTGTTCCAAAATTTTCAATTAAAATTTGTTTGATTTGGTTGAGTTGAAAAACATCTTTTCCAATCAATAATTTTTTAGAAGCTTCTAATGCAAGGTCAATATCTGCAGTGCCAGGAATTTCGCTAATACCAGAAATATTATCTTCTGTAACAATTTCTACAATTGTTCTAAGGGCATAAGGTGCATGTAGTCCTGCAGCATTTAAAAGCGGTGGATCAACAATAGCAATGGGCGTAATATGTATTTCTTTAATTTGAGGTCCGGCTGTATAGTTCATAAAAGCAACTTAATAAGTAAGGTTATTTTAAATTTATAATAATGGAAATAATTTAGCAGCAATTAAAATTACCATCAATCCGGTAAAGCCCATTACTACTAGTAAAGGTGAAATAGTTTTAAGCACTTCTTTTTCTGTTAAATTACTCAACTTACTAAGAATCCAAAAACCAGGATCGTTCATCCACATAAAAATTTTAGAGCCACAACCAATGGCCAATCCAATATAAACAGGATTAAAACTTAAATGCGTATTGGTGGCCATTCCTGCTAAAACACCAGATGTAGTAATGAGTGCAACTGTAGCAGACCCTTGAGCTGTTCTAATAAGCGCAGCAATAAAAAAGGCCATAGGAATTAAAGCCATTTGATAATTAGCAGTGAGTAATCCAATTTCTGCACTAATACCTGTTTGTTGAATCATTCCGCCAAAAGCCCCGCCAGCAGCAGTGATTAGAATAATGCCACCGCCACTCATTAATGCATTTTGTATAAAAGAAGAGAGGTTTTCTTTTTTATATTTTTTAATGACCATTAAAGCTAGTATGCCACCAATAATAATGGCAATATTTTTATCACCCAAAAACTTTAATAGTAATACAATTGTTTTAGGAATACTTGCTTGTGGATTGGCTTTTAATATAGCCGTAAAACTGGCATCTAGTGTTATAAAAATAATAGGTACTAATACGGGTAACAACGCTAACAATAAACTAGGTAGTTGGCTGTTTTCTGTATTGGATATTATTTTTAAATCTTCAATTCTAGCATCTGCAGCATCTCTTAATGGAATGGTATATTTTTTATTAGCCCAATTTGCATATAAGTATCCCGCAGTGATTGTAAATAAACCAACAATAATTCCAGTACCCATCATTAAGCCAATAGGAATATGCATTTCGCCTATTAAAAACAAGGGACCTGGTGCTGGAGGAACCAAGGAGTTGGCCATAGCTGCTCCTGCCATAATACACATAATAAAGAACAAATAGTTCTTACCAATTTTAAGTGTCATTGCTTTTGCAAGCGGCATCATTAAAAAAATAACGGTATCGAAAAACACGGGCATTCCTAAAAAAAAACTGCTCAATAAAAATGCAATAGGCGCTTTTTCAATGCCAGTAAGTTTTAATAAGGAGCGGATAATTTTTTCGGCTGAACCAGATTCTAACATGCACTTTCCAATAATAGCGGCCATGGCAATGAGTATGCCAATTTTTGCACAGGTGTTTCCAAATTCTGTAGCAACACGCTCGCCAATTCCTTTTTTGCTAAAAGTCAATGCAGCAGCAGTATCCATACCTTTTGAGAGCCCAAATTGTTGGAGGGAACTAATAGGCGTTAACAAAGCAACTACAATCGCTGCAAAAATTAATGCCAAAAACGGATGCAGTTTTAAGCCAATAATTCCTCCTACCACAATAAATATTCCTACCAATAAAATCAATATAGGGTCTAAAAGCATGTAGTTTGTTTAACAATGAATTTACAAAAACTAGTATGTACAAATACTATATTGAACAGAAAACTACAATATCGATTTCGTTGATTCGTAACTAGTTGATTTCATACTACTGCTAATACATTAATGTCAAAAAGCAATAACGATAAAGCATGTGAATTCCGCGTAATTGTATGGACTATTGTTGATAATGAAGTGCCGCAGTATTTTGAAAAAATATTGAATACCTTTAACCCATGAGTATTGTTGAAAAGATAAAATCAAATCCGCGTTATAGTGCTTGGGTATTAGGATTATTCTTATCTAACTATCGACCAAGGTGGTGGGTACGCAATTTGCTTAACCCATTTTTTCGCCAAACCGGAAAAAACGCCGTCATTAGATCTAGGGCTAGGCTAGATGTATTGCCTTGGAAGAAATTTTCTATAGGCAGTAATACTATTATTGAAGATTTTTCTTGCATCAATAACCAAGTAGGGGATGTAATTATTGGTAATAATTGCACCATTGGTTTAAGTAATACCATTATTGGTCCTGTAAATATTGGCAACAATGTTATCATTGCACAAAATGTTTGTTTGTCTGGATTAAACCACGGGTATGAAGACGTTTCAACTCCCATTGCTAATCAGCCCTGCGAAATGAAATTAATTACCCTTCAAGATGATTGTTGGATTGGCGCTAATTCAGTTGTAGTATTAGGCACAACCATTGGCAAACATGCCATAGTAGCTGCTGGAAGTGTTGTAACCAAAGATGTTGCACCTTTTACGATAGTTGCTGGCAACCCTGCTAAGCCTATTAAACAGTACAATTCTACCACCCAAAATTGGGAGCGTTTATAATTCTGCAAGTTTCATTAATTTAAGGTACATTACTTTATTAAAGTAAGTTAAATTATATACCCACCTTATCTATTTTTAAATGAATAAACAGTTATTACAACTTGTTATCAGTTTGCTGATAGCCATAAGTTCTTTCGCCCAACTCTTGCCGCTCAGAACCAAAGGAACTTCTGCAGAAATGGGCAATTATTTTTCGTCTTATTACGATAGAAGTATCTTAAAAGCAACCCTTGGAAACACTGATTTGTTTCAAGATGATGACGGAGTCGTTTACGTTGCAAATTTAGGGGATGGTATTTTACAATATGATGGACAACGCGTTACGCGTGCTATTGATGAAAAAGGCAATAAGTTAAATTTAAAAATTTGGTCAATTTTACAGGACAGTAAAAAACTAATGTATGTCAGTGCACAATATTCTTTTGGGTATCTAGAAAAAAACAAATTTGGAGACCTTGTATACACATCTTTATCAATAGCGCTCAGTAAAAAAAATCAACTAATCTCAAATGTAAGCAGTGCTGTTTTACATAATGATACTGCCTTCTTTAGGTCATTCCATTCTGTTTATTTATACAAAAACAAACAGTTATTAAAAGTAGTTACATTCAAAAACTTAGTTGGAAGAATTAATGAAAATGAAGACGGGGTATACTTAGAGGTAGAAAATGAAGGATTATTTAAATTTCAAGACAGTGCATTTAAACATATTGCAGGGTCAGAAAAAATATTTTATACTAGTCGGATGCTAGATGCTATGTATCAATTAGACAATGGAGATCATTTATTAGTAGGCAATAAGGTTGGGGCATATTTATATCATACCAATGGGAAATTCGAAAAAGTAAACAATCCTAGTCTTGATGCTATTTTAAAAAAAGGCGGAATTGGTAGCAATAAATACGTATTAAAAAATGGATTAATCCCTTTGCTAACTAAAAATGGGGTTTTGTTTCTAGACCAGAACTTACACATAATAAATAAATTCGACTCTAGCGCTGGCAATAAAAGTAGTTACTCAATGTCTTATTTACAAGATAGGGCCGGCGATATTTGGACTACTAGTAATGGAATATCTCGACTTAGTTTTGATTCAACCATTACCTATTATTCTAAAAGCAATGGTTTATCTGGATGGGTAAATGACATTCGCCGAATTGGTAATAAATTATATGTAAAATCTGGTGGAACTTTTTATGAATTCCTACCAAAAAAATCCAATGAAAGTTCTGTTAGTTTTAAAGCATTTGACAATGAAAGTTGGGGTGGTAATATTGGTTTATTCAACGATCAAATCATTTTACCAGGGAATAGTTCTACAGAATCATTTAAAAACGGAACGCTTAGTGCTATTGGTAAAAGAAGTTTTATTTCTTTGCAATCTAAGCTGAATAAATCATTTCTATTTACGGCTGGCGGGTATGGACTAACTTTAAATCAATACACAAACAGCGGTTGGAAAGAAATTGAAATAAAAAACAAACCTGAATTTGCCGCAAATAGAATAAAAGAAAGAATTCCTGGGGAATTACTTATTTCTTCTTCCCATGGCATACTTGTATTTGACTATCTTTTAAATGGCCAAGGAAACTTTAGAAAGTTAAAACCAGATACTATTTTTAGTATCAGAGATTATTTAGGCTTAGTTTCTTTAAATGACACACTGGTAGTTGCCATAGATTCATCGAATCATTTATATGCCATCGACACCAAAAAAAATCTGGTAAAATACACTGGGTTTAATTTAGACTCTATGATTGGTGCAACCAATCAATACAATTTTCACTACAATCCCGAATCAAAAAATCTATGGTTTATTTGTCAGTTAGGTTTATTTAAAACAACCTTTAATTTTAAAACTGGTTTTACATTTAAAAAATATCCGCTAGATAAATTAAATATTGCTGAACTTTCTTTCTCTATTTTCTCCGAAGGCGTTGGAAAAAATGAAGTTATTTGGATCGGAGACCAAGACAGTAAATTGTATCGCTATCTTCCTGAACTAGCCATTAACGATTCCACAACGCAATATGCTGCTTTAATTCGATCTATTTCTTCGCGCGGAGAACGGTTGCCACTAGAGCCTATTAAAATTCCTTATAGTCAAAACAGTTTACTATTTGAGGTAGCGTATCCATTTTTTGGCAATGAACAAAACACAACTTTTAGTTATTGGTTAGAAGGCCAAGACAGCAAAGCCTCTGAATTTATTTCGGATATAAAAAAAGAGTACAATAATTTATCGGAAGGTGAATATACACTGCACGTTATTGCAAAAAGCTCCAATGGTCAATTAAGTAAAGAAGCTAGTGTGAAGTTTAGAATTTCTCCACCTTGGTTTCGATCTATTGTTGCTTTCTTGGTGTATTTGATTTTATTGGTAATTGGATTTGTGTTATTTGGCAGATACCAGGCCAAAAAATCTTTATTGAAAGCCGAGCAAGAAAGAAAGTCGGCAGAATTAGAAGCGGCCAAAGATTTGCAAAATAGAATGTTACCAAAAGGGCTACCGAATTTACCGCAGTATGAATTTGCATCTCATTTACAAACTTCTTCTGAAGTGGGTGGCGATTATTATGATTTCTTTATTCAAGCAGATAAAAATATTTATGTAGTATGTGGCGATGCAACCGGCCATGGAACACCGGCAGGCATGTTGGTTTCTATTACCAAAGCCGGATTAATTGGCATTCCAACAATGGATCCTAATTTGATTTTAAAAGAGTTAAATCAAATTGTAAAAAAAGTAGACCTAGGTTTATTAAGAATGAGTTTAAATATTGCCTATATAGATGATAAAATAATTCGCTTTAGTTCTGCTGCCATGCCACCTTGTTATTTGTACAAAGCAGCCACTAATAAAATAGAAGAAATTCAATTATCAGGATTGCCATTAGGCGGCTTATACGGGGCTACTTTCGATCAAGTAGAAAGAACTTTTGAAGTAGGGGATGTTTTTGTTTTGGTATCTGATGGATTACCAGAAGCACCAAATTTACAAGGAGAGCAAATTGGCTATCAAGCAGTAGAGGATTGTATTTTAGCCAACCAACATTTAAGTGCCGATGGTATTAAGAATGCATTAGTTGAATTGGGTCAAACCTGGTTATCAGGAAAGCAAACGCCTGATGATATTACTTTAGTGGTAGTAAAAAAAGTGGAGTAATATTTTCCTTGTTATTACAACCATATTAGCATGGTCCAATACCTTCTTTAGTATAAATTAAACTAAAGGAGGTGTCCTAAAAAATAGTAATTTTACTACTGATAAACATTACTGCAATGATGCAGTTTTATTACCCCTAAATAATTATGTTTTCAGATATACTTTTAACTGGGCCAACGCTTCCTGAAAAAACTATTTCTTTTAGTTTTGATGATGGACCTGGCAAATCATATTTTAAAAATAAAGGACCAAACACTTTAGCGCTAGCAAAGTATCTTCAAGGCGAAGGTATTGTTGCTAGTTTTTTTATGGTAGGACATTTTATAAAAAAATATCCTAAAATAGTACAAGCAGTTCAAGACTTGGGGCATATTATTGGAGCCCATACTTATAGTCATCCTAATATGGTTAAGGCATTTATCGATGGTAAAGATTTGGTAGCTGAAATGTCTAAAACCGAAAATCTATTGCTACCATACACCAATAATCAGCCCATATATTTTCGTCCACCATATGGTTATTGGAATGCAGCAATAAGCTCGAACCTAAACAATGATTTAAAATCTGCTAATAATTATATTGGCCCAATCGGTTGGACTATTGACGCTGGCGACTGGATGTACTGGAGTAATTTTGATAAGGATGCCGCTAAAAAATGCGCAGATGCCTACTTAAAAATTATTACAGAAAAAAAAAGCGGAATTATATTAATGCACGATTCCAGTAGTGATAGAAATTTAATCAAGGCAATAATAAGAAGGCATAATAATAGAACGCTTGATGCCATTAAAATTATTGTGCCTACACTAAAAAGTTTGGGCTACCATTTTGTTAGTTTAAACCAAATTAATTTTTTAGATACCAATAGTCAAAATTAAATTTTAGGTGGCGATAGAGGTGTCTAATATTTGCTATAACTATATTATTTGTTGAAGAAAGATAATTTCTAATAATGGTACTTGTTTCTTTTGAATCGTTATAATGTAAAAATAATGCTTTGTATTCGACGAAGTAAATGGCTTTTCCCTTATTGCGTAAAAAAGACATCATCATTAAGTATTCAGCTTTATCGCTTTTTATACCGCCTTCGGGATATCGTCCAAATTTTTCAATAAAATTACTTCGGCGCAAATGAGGGTGATCGCTATACATATAAAACTTTTTATACCCTCCTTTTAAAATATTGAATTTCATTTCTGAGAATCCATTTCGAATTGAGGCTAAATAGGGGTATTTCCAATAAGCCGAGTACCTTGCCATATCAATTTCAGGCCGCTCATCTAAAATGGCTAACGATTCGGCGAGTTTTGCAGGAAAAAAAATAGTTGGAACAAAGTCTTCTTGAATATAAAGGGTGTATGGTGTTTTTACAGCGTCTTGTCCTTTGTTAACATTATTTGCTAATCCTTTATTGACTGGTGTAGTAATTAAACGGAAATTATATTTCTGCTGTAACAGTTGTAGCTGTTGTTGTATTTCTATTTTACTTCCATCATCCGACACAATTATTTCTGAAAATGTAATTTTTAGTTTACTAATCTCTTCTAGCAAACGATTTAAAGAGAGAGGTCGATTATAGTGTGTAATTAATAAACTTAGGTTTAAAAAATCTAATTTAGGGGTATCAGTATACATATACAAATAAAAATTAATTTGCAAACTTATGTTTAATCGAAGTAATATTCATTTTTTACACAGACTTTTTTAAAAATAAAAATGCTATTAGGTTTTACTTATCAAAAGTAAAACCTAATAGCAAATGATATTTTTTAAGACTATTTTTTAAAAACCTCTTTGTCCTGTAGGTCTTGGTTTTGGCAATTCTTTACGAGGTAATTTTTTATCTCTTTGTGAAGCATCAAAAACAAAACTTGCTACAACGGTAGCCATTTGTTGTAAGTCTGCTTCAATTAAATGATCGTAAACATCCATATTACTATGATGGGTACGAGTATCGTATTCAATAGGATCTTGAATAAACTGAAATCCTGGCAATCCAACGCCATCAAAGGATTGGTGGTCAGTTCCGCCTGTATTACTAATAGTGATGGTTCCTTCAGTAATATCTTTTAGTGGCGCAAACCATTGCGAGAAGATGTCTTTACAAGCTTCGTTTCCTTGTAAATAGATGCCCCTAATTTTTCCAGTACCATTGTCTATATTAAAATAAGTAGAAAATTTTTCAAAATCGGGGAGTAGCTGCATAGTGGCAGGATCTGCAAATGTTTTTTTCACATATCCCCTAGATCCTAATAGGCCTTGTTCTTCGCCACTCCATAAACCAATTCTAATGGTTCTTTTGTTTTGAATATTGAGTGTTTTTAAAATGCGTAAAGCTTCAAGCATTACTGCACTACCTGCTGCATTGTCTGTAGCGCCAGTTCCTGTATGCCAAGAATCTAGGTGCGCACCAATCATTACAATTTCATTTTTTAAGATAGGATCTGTTCCTGGAATTTCTCCAATCATATTATATCCTTGTAAATCCTTTGTTTGAAACTTCACTTTTACGTCTGCGTCTAATTTAACTGTGGTACCTGCTTTTGTAAGTCTAAGAATGGTATTATAATCTTCAATACCAATAACAATATCTAAGAAATTTTCTGGGTCAGTGCCTTTGTAAGCGCCACCACCTTGAGTAAACAATGTGCCATCATGATTACGGGTACTAGTGCTTAAAATTGCTACTGCACCTTCTTTAATTGCCAATGTTTTAAATTGTGCTAGTACATTCATTCCACCACCACCTCCGCGAAATTGCATTTGACCACCACCAGTTCTTGGTGCTGCAGGTGCTGCACTAGCCATTTTAGAAAGCTCATCGATATTGTAACGAGTAGCATCTGCTTTAAAACTATGGTTATAAGTGTCTAACTTATCCATTACAATAATTTTACCTTTTAGTTTTCCTCTATAAGCATCTAAAGACAAGGAATCAGTTAAACTAACAGCAATAATCTCTGCATTTTTTAAACCCTTTGTTCCGCCGCACCATGCTTTTGGGTATGCTTCTAAAGATTTATAATAAGGAGCTGTAATGGCCAAATAACTTTTTTGCAATTCCCAACCCTTACCAAATTCACCCCAAGGGTCAATGGTTGCATTGGTAATTCCCCAACTATTTAATTTGTCTTTTGCATAGTTAGCAGCCCTAAAATATCCAGGAGAATTGGTTAGTCGATTACCACTTTCATCGGTTAAATGAAAAATAATATCCATGATTTGAGAGTGTTTTAAGCCCTCAACCTTAATTTTTTCAATAGTTGCATTGTCTATTTTTTCTTGTGCAAACAATCCAATACTAGTGGCCAGTAAACCTAGCAACAGAAATCCGAAGGTTTTTTTCATAATAATTAGTTTGATTCAATGTAAGTAAAATTTGGGGGATAAAAGACAGTTTCAGGTTAAAAGGCACTTTGTTGCTAGAAACAGCCAAACTACTCAAGCATCTTAGTTTAGAAATACAATACAACCATGGCTATTTTCTATCCATCTAAATTAGCCAATTCCTTAACCTTAGCCCACACGCCATCGTCAACAGGAATGCCCATGGCTAAATTCTCGTGGCGAGTTTTTAAAGACTGTTCGCCAGGATAAAAAATTTCGCTGTTTTCTTTTACAGGAACAGAAGTTTTTATTTGAGTGATGGTTTCAGACAATACTTTATCAATCAATTCTTGGGTATTAATTTTTAATGGGTTGATAGCAATAAACACTTGGCAACAACTGCCGCAACTGCCTTTATCGAATTTATCAATGGCAGCCGTAGATAATCCTCCAGAAAGCAAGGAAGCTAGTACATCTAATAAAACAGCAAACCCCGATCCCTTCCAAAATCCCATGGGTAAAATGCGTCGGCTTTCTTCAATAGAAGTAGGGTCATTGGTTAATTCTCCATTCATATCAAATCCACCAGGGTAAGGTAATTGTTGATTTTTTAATCGGGTCACTTGTAGTTTTCCATAAGAATATAATGACATGGCCATATCCAAAACAAGGTGCCCTTCTTTTCTAGGAACAGCCATAATAAAAGGGTTATTTCCAATACTTCCAGATGTTCCGCCCCAAGCAGGCATACAAGATTCTGTATTGGTCCAACAAATACCAATGTATCCTTTTTCGGCAGCCTGCCAACCATATGCACCTCCGCGCATCCAATGCGTAGTATTGTTTAAGCTAACTAATCCTACCCCATTTTTTTCGGCAATTTCAGTAGCACGATTCATGGCAAATATTGCGTTTAAAATACCTGGCGCCATTTGACCATTGTATATTTCTAAAGCACCAAGGTTTGAATCAAGTGTTGGGTTAGCATGTACATCTATCCATCCTTTATGAATATACGCTACAAATCGTTCAACTCTGTTTAAGCCATGAGAGTAAACGCCATCTCTACTAGATTCTGTATGAATCCTTGCACAAATTTCTGCACGATCTTCTGGCATTCCAGCAAGCGTTAAAGCTTTTTTAACCGTCGCTTTCATTTCATCGAAACTAATTCTAGTCATATAATAATAAATAAGTATTTAAATATGCTCAATTAAAACCAATTTAACTCATGTTTTTTATCGTAACTAATTCTAAACTAGTATAATATTTAAGTTGCGTAACAATTCCGTAACATCTCCGTAACAATTAACTAACAATTTAATTATAATTAGTTAACGAAAAATAACCAATAAACAGTTGCTCGAATTATACTTTCGTTTTTCATCTAGAAATCTATCCATGAACCTAAAATTAGTATCAAAAAAAATAAAAAACAGTTTAATGCTGTCTTTATTTTTGTTCTTATCCATTCATTCTTTTGCAGCTACACTTAAAGGAAAAGTAGTTGATAATTCAACAGGAGAGCCACTTGTAGGTGCAACTGTAAAAATTAAAAATACCAATTTAGTAGCATTGGTGAAATTAGATGGAACCTTTGTTTTTAAAAATACACCAAAAGGAAAAATTGAATTAACCGTAAGTTTTACTGGCTATAAAACTGCAGATAAAGCAGTTCAAATTGATACAGATAACGATACAAAAACAGTAAGCTTTTTGCTAGAAGCAACAAGCAATGCATTGTCTTCAGTAACAGTGAGTTCTACCAATAGTGGTTCAGACAATGCCACCCGCCGACTTGAAAAAATGGCAGACCCAATTATTAATGTTTTGTCTGCAAAAACCATTCAATTATTACCAGATATTACTGTTGCTAATGCTTTACAAAGAGTAAGTGGTGTAACAATAGAAAAAAGTGGAAGTGGCGAAGCGCGTTACCCTATTATTAGAGGGATGGAAAAAAGGTATATCAATACTTTGGTTAATGGTATTAAAATTCCTAGTCCAGATAATAAGAGTCGTTATATTCCTTTAGACATATTTCCTTCTGAGCTACTTGAGCGTTTAGAAGTTAGTAAGAGTTTAACGCCATCTATGGAAGGCGATGCAATTGGTGGAACAGTTAATTTGGTTATGAAAGATGCGCCTACAAAAAAAGTGATTCAAGCCAATTATTCATCTGGTTACAGTAATATTTTTGCAAGCCAAACTTTTCAACAGTTTGATCATAATTCTATCAATAAATTATCGCCATCAGAAATAAATGGAAAAACATATGTTTCAACACCTAAAGATTTTTCTGTTGCACATTTAAATTATACCGATAAAACTTCTCCTATCAATTCAACTTTTGGCCTTACTTATGGAAATCGTTTTGGTAGAGAAAAGAAACTAGGATTTATTGCTTCGTATAGTTATCAAAACATTTATAGAGGTACTACTTCAAACTTCTTTTTACCTAACTCTCAACCAGGTGCTCAACCAGGTTTTGATAATATTCCTCTGTTTTCAGATTTACAAAAACGTCAGTACTCTGTTCAAAGCCAAAGAACTGGTTTGAATGCTAAACTAGACTATGTTATTAATAGCAAAAACAAAATCACTTTAACCAATACCTATGTTAAGTTAAATGATTACCAAACCAGAATTGTTTACGACACAGTTACACTTAATTCATTGGTAGATAATTGGCAAAGAAGTAGTTGGAACTACCAATCTATTTA
>JAPLEL010000040.1 GCA_026391415.1 Bacteroidota bacterium | reverse complement strand
TTTCTGAAGGTAAAATAAAAGTTTCTCCCAACTGTATAGCCTTACTATTTTTTCTGAGATGCAATAATAATTTATAAAACCCATGCAAGCCTATTGGCTGTTTCCATTCAATTTCGTCTTTGTTAAAAAACTGTAGTCGTTTTGTATTAGGCAACTCCTGTCCGCTATATATTAAAGGCATTCCAGCCCAAGTAGCAGAAAATACTGCCCAAGCTTTTGATAGTGTGCCATACTTTTCAAACTCCGTTCCGTTCCAACTATTTTCGTCGTGGTTACTGGTAAAATATAATTTAATTGCGCCCTGAGGATACTGCGTATAAGCGTGCAATTGATTACGAATATCGTGCAGGCTTGCTTCAGCCCTAGCATGCTTTTCTGTTGCATGCATCCAATTCCAAGCATAACTAACATCAAATGCTTGATGGTAATTAGGATCATCGCATTCGGCTAGCCAAAACAATGGTTTTGCTGAATCGCATTTTGCACGTGCATCTATCCAAAAATCTAGCGGAACCAAATGCGCCATATCGCAACGAAATCCATCAATATCTGCTTCTCTTACCCAGTATTGCATGGCTTTAATCATTGATTGGCGCATAGCAGGTGCTGTAAAATCGAGGTCTATTACATCTTGCCAACCATTTATTTCTATGAAATTTCCTTGGGCATCTTTTACAAACCAATCAGGATGTTCAAAAGTCCATTGGTGGTCTAAGCCAGTGTGATTAGCAACCCAATCAATAATAATTTTCATGCCAAATGCATGTACTTCTTTTACTAGCTGTTTAAAATCTTTTAAATTACCAAACTCAGGATTGATACTTGTATAACTGCTGCAGGCATAATAACTTCCTAAATCTCCAAGCCTTCCTTTTACACTAATTGGGGTGATGGGCATCAACCAAATTATTGCTACTCCCATCTCTTTTAATCGAGGTAAATGTTTTGCGAATGCTGCAAAACTGCCCTCTTTTGTATATTGGCGAATGTTTACTTCGTATATGTTTGCACCGCTAGCCCAGTCTACTGTAGAAAATTTTTGACTCATAATTACCATCTATCCTTACAAAGAAATAGTTTTATACCGATATGAGTATAGATAATCAACCAAATTTAGAAAGAAAGATCAGCCTTTTGCAGGCTACCGCTATTAATATGACCGACATGGTTGGTATAGGACCCTTTGTGGTATTGAGTATGGTTGCAGAAATTATGCAAGGACCTTGGTTTTTGTATGCTTGGGTAGCGGGTGCAATTTTGTCTGTTGTGGATGCCATGATATGGAGTCAGCTAGGATCAACTTATCCTTTAGCGGGTGGTAGTTATAATTTTTTAAAAGAAGGATTCGGACCAAAATGGGGTAAGCTATTGAGTTTTTTATTTGTTTGGCAAACCATGATTCAAGCACCCTTGGTGATTGCTTCGGCGGCTATTGGTTTTGCTAGTTATTTTAAATTTTTAATGCCCATTTCTGATGTGCAAGGAAAAATAATGAGTGGTAGTTTGGTGGTATTAATTGTGGTATTGCTTTATAGAAAAATAGAAGCGATTGGTAAAATCAGTGTCCTACTTTGGATAGGCGTATTGGTTACTATGGCATGGCTAATTGGGGGAGGTTTGTTTCATGGAAATTTTATGCAACCTATTTACCATATTAATGATGGATTAAAATTAGACCATGCTTTTGCCGCTGCACTTGGCTTTGCTAGCGTTAAAACCATTTATAGTTATTTGGGATATTATAATGTGTGTCATTTGGGTGGAGAAATTATTAACCCTAAAAAAAATATTCCAAAAAGTATGTTCATTTCAATTACAGGTATTGCTTTTTTATACCTGATGATGAATATTAGTGTTGCATCAGTTTTACCACTTGATCAAATTCAAAAAAGCAAATTTGTTGTGAGTGAATTTGTACAAACCTTGTCGGGCCCAATAGCAGCTAATATTGCTACTGTACTAATTTTATGGGTAGCATTCGCTTCTGTATTTTCTGCTACTTTGGGATATAGTAGAATTCCTTATGCTGCTGCAAAAGACGGCGCGTTTTTTAAAATATTTGCCAACCTACATCCTACCAAACATTTCCCGCATGTTTCTTTGTTGGTTTTAGGATCGGTTGCATTTGTATTTAGTTTGTTGTTTAAATTACAAGAAGTCATTAGCGCCATTTTAGCCATGCGTATTTTGATTCAATTTATTGGACAAGGCATTGGACTGGTTTTACTAGTAAAACGCAAAGGGAAGGCGCATTTTGCTTGGAAAATGCCTTTATATCCTTTGCCAATAATTATAGCCATTGTTATTTGGGCATTTTTATTTTTCTCAACCGGAAAAAATATGATGCTCGGAGGATTAACCGTTATTGGACTTGGTATTATAGCCTATATCATAAAATCTTATAGAAGTAAACAATGGCCCTTTATTGCGCAATAATCGATTGTTTAGGTAATAATTTTTGCAACAATAAACTCAATAAAACCACAGCCAAAGCCCCTATTACATTTAGCCATAAAAAGCCCAAGCCTATTACTTCGTACTTATCTAATAAGAAGCAGGTTATTACTATTATTTCACCCAAAATTGCTGCTATAAAAACAGGATTCGATGCTACTTTTTTACAATAGAATGCTACTAAAAAAATACCTAGTATAACCCCATAAAATAAAGAGCCCAATACATTCACCGCTTCAATTAAACTTCCCATACCCGTTGCCAATTCTGCAGTAACTATACAAAAAACGCCCCAACCAAATGTGTAATATTTTGAAATTTTATATTCTGCAGCGCACTGCGCAATATTAGTGCTATCATATTTTGATTCCCTAAAACGCACATGAAAATCAATCATAGTGCAAGAAGCCAATGCATTTAAAGATGCTGCAATAGACCCCCATGCTGCTAAAAAAATAATCGCTATCAATAATCCAACCAAACCCTTGGGTAAAAAATCAACTACAAAGCGCAAGAATATATAATTAGTATCATTGGTATCGGCATCGGGTAATGCTTTTTTTAAAACCGCTTTGTATTGCTTTTGCGTAGCGGCCATTTGAACTGTTCCTTTTAGTAAGCTGTCTTTAAATATGGCATTACCAGGCAACACATAGGCTTTGCTAAATTTTTGTTGATTGATTTGCGCTAGCTGAAACTTGGCTTCAATAGATTTTAATGAATCTTTGTAGACAGTTTGATTGGCTTTTTCTGCCACTGCTTTATTAAAGAATATTGGGGCAGGATTAAATTGATAAAAAGTAAATAGCATAGCACCCAATAGCAAAATTAAAAACTGCATGGGTACTTTTACTAAGCCATTCATAAGTAAGCCTACTTTACTCTCTGTGCTGTCTTTAGCAGTTAAATATCTACCTACTTGCGACTGGTCTGTTCCAAAATAAGAGAGCGCTAAAAAAAAGCCACCTATTACTCCGCTAATGATATTGTAACGATCTTTAAAATCAAACCCGTTTTTGGTGAACCCTGTAGTAATTACATTTAGCTTCCCAGAGGCTCCACTTACTTTTAAAGCGTCTGTAAAACCAACACCAGCTGGTAGATAATGCACAATCAAATACCCTGCTACAAACATGCCAATAAAAATAATCACTAGTTGCAATTGCTGTGTATAGGCAACTGCTTTTGCACCGCCACTAACTGTATAAATAATTAACAGCCCACCCATTACAATATTGGTATAAAAAATATCCCATCCCATTAAGGAAGATAAAATGATGGAAGGCGCGTAAATACTAATACCTGTAGCTAATCCACGAGCAATTAAAAACAAAGAAGACGTAAATATTCTTGTTTTAATATCAAACCTTTGCTCTAAAAATTCATAGGCTGTAAATACTTTTAGTTTATTAAAAAGCGGTACAAAACTGATGGAAATAACAACCATAGCAATTGGCAAACCAAAATAATATTGCACAAAACGCATACCATCGGTGAATGCTTGGCCAGGTGCCGACAAAAAAGTAATGGCACTCGCTTGTGTGCCCATCACACTCAATAAAACCAAGTACCATGGTAAACTTCTATTACTTAAAAAATATCCTTCTAAATTTTTTGAAGTACGACTTTTATACAAGCCATAAGCAATGATGGTAAATAATGTGCCAACTAATACAATCCAATCAATTTGACTCATGCAAAATAGTTTGTAAAGCAAGTGAAGAATAGCACCAACATCAATAATACTATTAGTACAAATGCATACCAACTGCGCCATTTAGA
>JAPLEL010000019.1 GCA_026391415.1 Bacteroidota bacterium | reverse complement strand
TTTCTTTACCCATGATGGAAATATTCGATTCTCCACCAGACCATTTTACATCATCAATACTAGTTACTGCTTCTACTTCTTTAATAACGTTTTTATCGTGCGGAGGCACTAATTGTCCGCCATCATTCCAATAAGCTTTGTAACCATTGTATTCTTTGGGATTATGCGATGCAGTGCATACCACGCCGCCTTTACAGCCCAAATGCCTAATGGCAAAACTCAATTCTGGTGTAGGCCTTAGTGCTTCAAATAAATACACTTTAATGCCATTGGCTGCAAATACATTGGCTGTTGTTTCTGCAAAAAATCGACTATTATTTCTACTATCATGCCCAATGGCCATTTTAATAGTTTCGATAGGATAGGTTTTTTTTAAATAATTGGCAAAGCCTTGTGTAGCCATGCCTATTGTATACTTGTTAATCCGATTGGTTCCAACGCCCATAATTCCGCGTAATCCACCTGTACCAAATTCTAAACTTTTATAAAAAGCATCGGCTAATTCGTCTTGATTATTGGCTTGCATATTTGCAATAGCCTCTTTGGTTGCTTGGTCGTAATTTCCGTTTACCCAAGTATTTACCCTTTCTTGAATTACTGCGTCCATATTATATTGTTATATTGAAAAACAAAAATATTAAAAAAATATTTAATCTATTACATAGTAACCCACTAAATCACGTAGGCACCCATAATTTGCCCGTCTGTAACTTCTACTTCAATATGATTTTCTGGGGTTGTAGCTACAGAAATACCTACATAATCAGGCTTAACAGGATATAATTTATACATACGCTCAACCAGCACCAGGGTTTGTATGGTTCTAGGATAGAACTCTAGCAAGGGTTTTAGTGCATACAACAAGGTTTTACCACTATTGGCCACATCGTCAATTAACACCAAGTTTAAATCTGTAAGGTTGCTGTTTTCGCTTAATACCACGTCTTTGGGTAATTGCTTATTGAGTGTAACAGATATGATAGATATTTTATTGCTGATATAGGGTTTTAATAATTCGGCAATTTTTTGGGCTATTACTAATCCATTGGTACGCACCCCTATCAAAATAACCTCAGCAGAGCTGCCACTTAAGTTTTCTGCTAGTTCTAATGCCATTCGGTGTAATTTTTGGTTGGCAGTTGCTTGGTTGAGGATGATTTTTTTTTCTGACATAGTCAATATTTATATTTCAAAAATAAGCACAATAAAATCAACCAACAATCCAATTTACAACAAAGCAAAACTGCTAACTTTAACACCTGAACTTTTAACTATGCCAATACTCCAACAAATTCTTTTTGTGGCATTATTTATCATCGCTATATGGCTATTTACCAAAAAAGCAGGTGAAATTAAGCGGAATATCTTTTTGGGAAGACCCGAAAACAGAAATGACAACCCTTCAAAACGCTGGAAAAACGTTTTATTATTGGCTTTAGGTCAAAAGAAAATGTTTAAAAATCCATTAGTAGCCCTATTTCATTTAATTATTTACGGCGGATTTATCATTATCAATATTGAGGTTTTAGAAATATTGTTAGATGGCATTTTAGGAACACACCGTTTGTTTCTGCCAATGCTGGGTAATTATTATGCTTTTATCATTAATGTATTTGAAAGTTTAGCAGTTTTGGTAATACTTGTATGTGTGATTTTTTTATCCAGAAGAAATATCATCAAGCTCAAACGCTTTGCCAATAAAGACTTGGATGGATGGCCGCAATCAGACGCTAACTATATTTTATTTATTGAAATTGTTTTAATGAGTTTGTTTTTATTAATGAATGCTACAGACCAAGCCATACAATTAAATGGTAGCGAACATTATAAAGCAACGGGAACACTCTTCTTCTCATCATTTATTAGCCCCTATTTTTCTTCTATGCCATTAACTAGTTTAATAGTATTTGAAAGAACTTGTTGGTGGTTTCATATTGTTGGCATTTTTAGTTTTTTAAATTATCTACCCTATTCTAAACATTTGCATATTGTATTGGCTTTTCCAAATGCTTATTATGCCCGTTTAAATGCTATTGGACAATTAAACAATATGCCATCGGTACAAAACGAAGTCTTGTATGCCATGCAGCCAGAATTGGCACCAACTAACGCTAATACGCCAGAAAAATTTGGTGCAAAGGACGTTTTTGATTTGAGTTGGAAAAACTTAATGGATGCATACAGTTGTACAGAATGTGGTAGATGCACCACTGCCTGTCCTGCAAATATCACGGGCAAATTATTGAGCCCTAGAAAAATCATGATGGCCACCAGAGATCGACTAGAAGAAGTAGGTTTAAATATCAACCAAAATAAAGCCTTTGTAGACGACGGAAAATCTTTGATACAAAACTATATCAGTATCGAAGAATTACGCGCCTGCACCACCTGTAATGCTTGTGTAGAGGAATGTCCGGTAAGTATATCGCCATTAGATATTATTATGGAACTCAGGCGCGCACTAATTATGGAAGACAGTAATGCCCCGCAAGAATGGAATAGTACATTTAGTAATATTGAAAATAATTTTGCGCCGTGGAAATTTGCGCCAGACGATCGTGCTAATTGGATCAATGAAATGCCAAATAATTAATCCAATTAACTTTAAACTAACTTTACTTAAATCTTTCCAATATGAAAGTAAATACCATGGCTGAAATGCTTGCAAATGGCCAAACACCCGAGGTATTATTTTGGGTGGGCTGTGCAGGAAGTTTCGACCAACGTGCACAAAAAATAACCAAAGCATTTGCAACCATACTTAATAAAGTGGGCATCAATTATGCCATTTTGGGCAAAGAAGAAGCATGTACTGGAGATCCTGCACGACGAGCAGGAAATGAATTTTTATTTCAAATGATGGCGTACCAGAATATTCAAATTTTAAATGGATATGGTATTAAAAAAATCATCACTACTTGTCCGCATTGCTTTAATACATTTAAAAACGAATATCCTGAATTAGGTGGCAGTTACGAAGTAATTCACCATACCAGTTTTTTACAACAATTGATTGACGAAGGAAAAATAAAACTCAAAGAAGGTGGCGAATTTAAGGGCAAGAAAATTGTTTACCACGATAGTTGTTATTTAGGAAGGTCTAATAATATTTACGAAGCACCACGAAAAGTATTAGAAGCCCTAGATGCAGAACTAGTAGAAATGAAACGTTGTAAAAGCAATGGTTTGTGTTGTGGAGCAGGTGGTGCGCAAATGTTTAAAGAAGACGAACCGGGCAACAAACGCATTAATACAGAACGTACAGACGAAGCCTTAGCAACAGGCGCTGAATTTATTGCGTCGGCCTGTCCTTTCTGTAATACAATGATGACAGATGGCGTAAAAAACAGAGAAAAAGAAACCGAAGTAGCCGTTTTGGATATTGCCGAAATGATTGCCGCTTCTATGGAATAACCAATAAATTTTTAGCAATGAGTTTTGAATACAGCAACTTAATTCCAGCAGATTTTCATGCAAATTCAAAAGTTTGGATTTACCAAAGTAGCCGATTGTTTTCTATCAGCGAAGCTTTTGAAATTGAAGAAAAACTTACCAACTATTTAGCCAATTGGAAAACACATGGCACACCGGTAAAAGGTTATGCCAATTTATTCTTTGGGCAGTTTATTGTAATCATGGCCGATGAATCTGCAGCACATGTTGGTGGATGCAGTACCGACACTTTGTTTAGAATGGTTCAAGATCTAGAGCTTCAGTATAAA
>JAPLEL010000288.1 GCA_026391415.1 Bacteroidota bacterium | reverse complement strand
TAAGTTCTCCAAGCATGGCCAACTAAATTGCCTCTAACGACCATTTCAATTTTAAAAGGGACACATTTTTTGCCAATTGAAACGGTAGGCGCGGGCACCGATAAAAGCCAATTTGGGCAAATATCTTGGGTTGCCTGTAGCATTATTTCGGCAATTTGGTTTAAAACTTGCCCTTTAAAAGGAATTAGACGGGGTAAAATTACATCGAAAGCAGAAATTCTGTCACTAGCCACCATTACCAATAAATTTGGCTGAATTGAGTACACATCTCTTACTTTTCCATTGTAAATAGCCGTTTGGCCGGGGAATTTAAAATTAGACATGAGCAAAAATAGACACCAAATCTTATAAAATGTGTGTAATTATTTGTTTTTCTCAACACCCTAAAGTCATTTGTGGACAAATTAAATTTTTGTAGAAAATTAACAATTGCTACTTTTATCAAAACGTTCTATATAAAATTAGCTATTATGAGAAGATTCTTCACGAACTACGTGCTAGTAATTTTGGGTTTAGGCTTAACGCTTAATACCCTAGCCCAAACATCAACTACAGTTTCTGGTAGTGTAAAAAACGCCAAATCTAAAGAGGCAGTTTCTGCTGTTTCTGTAACTGTTAAAGGAGGTACTACTGGTACTTTCACTGATGATAAGGGAGCATTCAAGTTAACAACTGTACAAAAACTACCTTTTACATTAGTTATTTCTTCTGTTGGTTTTACCAATAAAGAACTAGTAGTTAAAAATAGTAATCAAAAATTAGATGTTGAATTAGATGCCTCTTTCACTTTAGGTGATGAGGTGGTAGTTGCAGCATCAAGAGTTCCAGAAAGAATTTTGGAATCTCCAGTATCTATTGAGCGCATTGGAATAAGTGCTATCCGTAATACTTCTGCAGTTAACTTCTACGATATGATCACTAACCTTAAAGGGGTAGACGTGGTTAATGCGAGTTTGACTTTTAGAAGTATTGGGACACGTGGCTTTAATGTTAGTGGTAACACACGTTTAAATCAAATTGTAGACGGAATGGATAATCAGGCTCCTGGTTTGAACTTTTCTGTTGGTAACATTATTGGTTTAACAGAATTAGACGTTGAGAATATTGAATTATTACCAGGTGCTTCTTCTGCGCTTTATGGTTCTGGTGGAATGAACGGTACTATTTTAATTAATAGTAAAAACCCTTTCAAATACCAAGGAATGAGTTTCCAAATTAAACAAGGGATGAACCATGTTGATAATTATCAACGTTCTGGTGCAACTCCTTTTTATGATTGGTCTGTTCGTTTTGCAGATAAAATAAATGATCGTTTTGCCTATAAAATTGGTGCTGCTTATATGCAAGCACAAGATTGGATGTCAACTCAAACAGATAATTACAACCGTATTGCAACAACTGCAACTCCTAATGGAAATGTAATATTTGGTAGCAGATATTCTGATCCAAATTATGATGGCGTTAATATATATGGCGATGAAACAAATCAAAATATAAGTGGAGTTGCTGGTTCTGTATTGGCAACTTTACCTTCAGCAATTGTGAGTGCAGCTAATTCTTTTTTAGCAGGTAATATGAATGCTAAATTATCGGATTTAAATACATTCCTAACTAGTATTGGTGGTGGAGCACTTGTAGCGGGTGGTGCATCTCCAATTATTTTTGGTGCCTCTCCTGCACGTAACTGGTTTAACAACCAAATGGTTAGTCGTACAGGTTATGGCGAAAAAGATGTGATTGATCCTACCACTAGTAATTTTAAATTTTCTGGTTCATTGAATTATAAATTGAATGACAAAGTTGAAGCGATATTCTCTGGTATCTGGGGTACTGGTTCTACTGTTTATACAGGTGCTGATCGTTATTCAATTAAGGATTTTAAAATGGGTCAGTATAAATTAGAATTGAAAGCAAAAAATTGGTATTTACGTGGATATACAACTGCTGAAAATTCTGGTAACTCATACGTAACTACTACAACTACTCGTTTATTCAACGAAGCTGTTAAAGGTTCTGCTGCTTGGTATCCCCAATACATGGCTGCTTATATTTCTTATGCAGATCAAGGATTAAGTACTGCTGATGCACATTATGGCGCACGTGCAATTGCTGATGCTGGTCGTCCTACAGGATCTGTTGTTTACAATCCTTTATTCCAAAAAATAGCACAAACACCAATTTCGCAAGGTGGCGGTTTGTTTATGGATAGAACAAAAATGTCTGCTTTTGAAGGTCAATATAATCTAACAGATAAATTAGGTTTAAGTAAAACTGGTACTGATTTATTAGTTGGTGCAAGTTGGAGACAATTTTCACTAAATTCTCAAGGAACCATTTTTGCTGATACGGCAGGTCCTATTAAAATTACTGAAACTGGTGCTTATGCTCAGTTATCACAAAAATTATTTGGTGATTTAGTTAAATTATCTGTTTCTAGTCGTTATGACAAAAATGAAAATTTTGCTGGTCGTTTCACACCTAGGGCATCAGCGGTTGTAAAATTAACCAAAGACCATAACTTACGTTTGTCTTATCAATCTGCTTACCGTTTCCCTACAACTCAAAACCAGTGGATCAATTTAAAAACTTCTCAAGGAACATTATTAGGAGGTTTACCTGCTTTGAGAGATTACTATAAATTTAATACCATGCCAGCTTACACTTTAGCTAGTGTAACTAATTATGGCGCTGCTGTTAAAGCGGCTGCTGCAACAGGGAATATTCCTGGTATAATTGCTGCTGCAAGTTTATTAAAAGCACAACAATTTGGTGAATTCAAACCAGAATCAAGTACTTCTTTTGAAGTTGGTTACAAAGGTTTATTTGCTAAAAGATTATTGATTGATATTTATGCTTATTGGGCTAATTACAAAGATTTTATTGGTGGTGTAAGTGTTATACAATCTAGTACAGCACCTGGTCCATTAGGTCCTGTTGGCTTATTAGGATTAAATGCAAATGGTTCAGCTGGTAATGCAGCTGTAACTAGAAATGTATATAGTGTTTCAATGAACCAAACTTCAGATGTATCAACTAGTGGTTGGGGTGCTTCTGCTGAATATTTAATGGCTAAGAACTTCTCTGTTAGTGGTAATTTGTATAGCGATAAAATAGGACCTGTTGAATCTGGTTTTATTCCTTATTTCAATACACCTAAAATCCGTAGAAATATTGCATTTAATAATTCAGGATTTGGACCTAAAGATCTTTTAGGATTCAATTTAACTTACAGATGGACTGATGCTTTCCGCTATGAAGGTACATTTGCCACTGGTGATTTACCTGCTTACGAAACATTTGATGCGATGTTAAGTTTGAAATTCCCAAAAACTAAATCTTTGGTTAAAATTGGCGCAACCAACTTGTTCAACAGATATTATCGTAATGGTTTTGGTAATCCTCAAATTGGTGGATTGTACTATATGAGTTTTGGTTGGAATGTGTTTTAACCAATAACTAACCTGATATTTTGAATCCCTTCCAAGCAATTGGAGGGGATTTTTTATGTATATGGCATAACTCTTTTGGTTTTATACTTGATAATCTTATATTTTTGCTCCTCATTTAATTGTAATTATCTATGCGTTCAATACCTTTTAGAGAGGCTTTAAGAGAAGCCATGAATGAAGAAATGAGAAGAGACGACCGAGTTTTTTTAATGGGAGAAGAAGTAGCGGAGTACAATGGTGCTTATAAAGTGAGCCAAGGTATGTTGGCTGAATTTGGGGAAAAAAGAGTAATTGACACACCCATTGCAGAATTAGGATTCACTGCTTTAGCTGTTGGTGCGGCCCAAAACGGGTTAAGACCAATAGTAGAATTCATGACATGGAACTTTGCGGTTTTACCAATGGACCAAATCTTAAATACAGCTTCTAAAATGTTGGCCATGAGTGGTGGGCAAATTGGTTGCCCTATTGTTTTTAGAGGACCAAATGGTAGTGCAGGTCAATTAGGTGCGCAGCACTCAACTGCATTTGAAAGCTATTATGCCAATATTCCAGGATTGAAAGTCGTATCTCCTTCTAATGGTTATGATGCTAAAGGATTATTAAAGCAAGCCATTCGTTTTGAAGAAGATCCCATCATTTTCATGGAAAGCGAAGTGATGTATGGCGATAAGTGCGATATCCCAGACGAAGAATACTATATTCCATTAGGAAAGGCAGATGTAAAAAGACAAGGAAGAGATGTAACCATCGTTTCTTACAATAAAATGATGAAAGTGGCGCTTGGTGCAGCAGAAGAATTAGAAAAAGAAGGAATTAGTGCTGAGGTTATTGACTTGAGAACAATTCGTCCTTTAGATTGGGAAACAATTGTTGAAAGCGTTAAAAAAACAAATCGTTTGGTAATTGTAGAAGAACAATGGCCATTTGCTTCTATATCATCAGAAATTACTTATCGCATTCAAAAAGAAGCATTTGATTATTTAGACGCACCGATTAGACGCATTACAAGTGCTGATGCACCAATGCACTATGCACCTAATTTGGCTGCATTAGCCATTCCAGACATTGAAAGGACGGTTAAATTAGTAAAAGAACTAATTACCCAAAAAAAATAAGATAGGCCTTAATTAAGCCTTATTTAATAAATAATATCCCAAAGCAATTCTTTTTTAAAACTTGCTTTGGGATATTTAATTTTAACACGTGAAGATTTTCTTATTAATAAGTTGCTTTCTTGCATCTATAACAATGACTCAAGCACAATCTATTGATTCTGTTGTTATTGCATTTGATACAATCCCAAATGTATTAGTTGAATCATTTAATGCCCGTGTTAAATGGAAAGAAGCGGCTATTGCAATGTCTACTTTTACACAAGCAGACATAATCCGCGCGGCACCTACTTCCATTGTTCCAGTTTTTAATACCATGCCAGGTATTCGTTTAGAAGAAAGATCCCCAGGTAGTTATCGGTTATCTGTTAGAGGGAGTTTGTTACGATCTCCATTTGGTGTTAGAAATGTAAAAGTGTATTGGAATAATCTACCTATTTCTGATGCTACTGGGAATGCTTATTTAAACTTAATTGACCTCAACCAAATTACTGGAGCAGAAATAATTAAAGGGCCTGCTTCGAGTGTATATGGAGCAGGAACAGGAGGTGTGGTGCTACTACAATCACAACTAAAATATAAAGACACCATTAAATCTTCTTTTTCTGTAGGGATGAATACGGGATCATTTGGTTTAATTCAAGAGAATGCTTCTTGGCAATATCAATCAAAAAACTTCAGCAGTAATTTAACGCATAACTATCTACAAAGTCAAGGATATAGAGATCAATCTGCATTAAAAAAACAGGGCTTCAAATATGAAGCAGCGTTTAAAATGAATGCGCATCAATTCCAATTATTAAGTTGGTATACCAATATGTATTACCAAACACCTGGAGGTATTAATTTAGCCCAAATGTTGTTAAACCCAAAACTATCAAGACAAGCAAGTGGTAGTTTGCCAAGTGCCATGCAACAAAAAACAGGCATCTATAATAAAACAGGATTTTTAGGAATTCAAGATCAATGGAAGGTCTCTTCTAATTGGCATTTGAATCTTTTTAGTTCGGTTCAAAATACGCAATTCGAAAATCCATTTATTACAAATTACGAGTATAGAAACGAAACAAATGCTTCTACAGGAATTCAATTGGTAATGCATCCCACAACTAGAGCATTACAATGGAGTACTGGTATTGAATGGTTAAACAATCATTCAAATATTGACGATTATGGTAATAGAAATGGCATTGCAGATACTGTACAATTCAAGGATAATATTTTTTCCAATCAGTTGCTATTGTATTCGCAAATACAAACTGATATTGCTTTTAAATGGCATTTAAATTTTGGAATTAGTATTAACCAACAACAATATTTATACAAACGCTTAACAGATATTCAATCAGGGTATATTACTAAATCTACCAATTGGGTTCCTGCGCCAAGGTTTTCTGCTTTGTATGATATCAATAAAAATATTGCAAGTTATTTTATTGTTGGTTTTGGATTTTCTCCAGCTTCTTTAGCAGAGGTACGACCTTCTGATGGCAATTATTATGGTAGTCTTGCACCAGAAAAAGGTTGGAATGTTGAAATTGGCTTAAAAGGATTTTTACTTAAAAATCAATTACAATTTAATTTGTCTTATTATCATTTTGCTTTACAAGATGCCATTGTTCGACGCAATAATGCTGCTGGTGCAGAATATTTTATTAATGCTGGAGGAACCATTCAGCAAGGAATTGAAGCCATGTTGCAATACCATACACCAATTAATCGCCAACATTTTTTACAGCAATTAAAATATTATTCGAGCTATAGTTATCAGCCTTATCATTTTAGTAATTACCAACAATTATCTATTAATTATTCAGGTAACGCTGTTACAGGTGTTCCTAAAAACACGTTAGTAACAGGGATGGATTTTGTATTTAAAAATCAATCCACAAGATTAGACTTTGCGATTTCTCCAGTAATAAATTGGCGTAGGTTGTCATTATCTGTACTATCAATCTCGCTCATTTTACCTGACCAAACAATCCTACCTTCAAACAAAAAGGCGACTTCTTTACCAATCTTCCTTGCGCTTTGCATATCGTGGGTAATAGTAACGGTCGTTGCACCAAGCTCATCTCTGACCTTAACTATTAAGTCATTTATAACGTTAGACATTATCGGGTCTAGACCTGTTGTTGGCTCATCAAAAAATATTACTTTTGGATCTACACAAACAGCTCTCGCCAATGAAACTCTTTTTTGCATTCCCCCTGACAACTCAGATGGATAAAGGTCCAATATTTTATTGGACAAACCAACTGATTGTAATTTTTTACTGGCTAATTCCCTAATATCTTTTTTAGTAAGTGAATGTAATTTTTCAGCAAAAAATGTAATGTTTTGTTGAACAGTAAGTGAATCAAACAAAGCTCCTGCTTGAAACAAATAACCACAATTTTCCAGCATCTTCAATCGATCTTTATAAGGCATACCAATTGACTCATTGCCCTCGTACAGAATACTACCAGAATCGGCTGTTAGTAGCCCAACCATTAACTTAATCAGAACCGATTTACCAGAACCGGAGCCACCAAGAATTATCAGAGAGCTACCTTTTACCACATCGAGATCAATACCTTTAAGCACATGGTTATTTCCAAATGTTTTATTCAGT
>JAPLEL010000086.1 GCA_026391415.1 Bacteroidota bacterium | reverse complement strand
TTCAAAAAAAGGCGGATTAGAAATAATGAATGCGTATTTTTTTTTTTTTTTTTTTTCTTTTGCATTTACATGCATGAGTTGAATGTTTGGTTTAAAAGATGCTGCATTGAAATTTTCAGCTTCTTGCTTAGCTGCATCTGCATCGATTTCTATAGCATCAATTGTTGCAGTAATTTGTTGTGCAATCATGAGTGAAAGTAAGCCAGTACCCGTACCAATATCCAATATAGATTCATTTGTAGCAAATAATGAATCTGTTTTTATTTGTGCTGCAACCCAGGCACCAAACAAGCATGCATCGGTACAAACCTTCATGGCACAATGTTCTTGTTGCACCGCAAATTGTTTGAACTGAAAATAATGGTTGGCCATTTAAAATAGGGTAGGTTTAAAACAAAAAAACTGCAACACAAGGTTACAGTTTTTTTATAAGTTTTAGTTCATCAGTTATTTATCGGCTGTAAAACCTGCAAGTATGTACTCTTGGTTTAATCGTGCAATATTACTAATAGATATTTCTTTAGGACAAGTTGCTTCGCAAGCACCAGTATTGGTACAGGCGCCAAATCCTTCTTTATCCATTTGTGCAACCATGTTAGTCACACGTGATTTGCGTTCAGGATCTCCTTGTGGTAATAAAGCCAAATGCGACACTTTTGCACTTAAGAAAAGCATAGCAGAACTATTTTTACAAGCGGCAACACAAGCCCCACAACCAATACACATGGCTGCTGCAAACGAAGCATCTGCTTTGTCTTTATTAATAGGCAATGAGTTGCCGTCTACTGCATTACCAGTATTTACGCTAATATATCCACCCGCTTGAATAATACGGTCGAATGCAGAACGATCTACCATTAAATCTTTAATAACAGGAAATGCATTTGCTCTCCATGGTTCTACAACAATCGTATCTCCGTCTTTAAATGCACGCATATGCAATTGACAGGTAGTATTGGCCTGCCAAGGTCCGTGTGGTTTGCCATTAATATACATAGAGCACATTCCGCAAATACCTTCGCGACAGTCGTGGTCAAATGCAATAGGATTTCCGCCATCACGAATCAATTGTTCGTTCAGTACATCAATCATTTCAAGAAAACTCATTTCAGACGAAATATCCTTTACGGGATAACTTTCAAAACCACCTTTTTCATGGCTATTTTTTTGTCTCCACACTTTAACGGTAAGATTCATGTGCGTATGTTCCATTCTATAAAATTTGTCGTTGATACAATTTAATGTCAATAGTAAAAAGATCCAATTATTTATATGAGCGTTGTGATGGTTTTACAACATCATACACCAATGGTTCTTTGTGTAAAGTCCATTCGTGTTCTGCTTTGTATTCCCAAGCCGCAACGTGCATATAATTTACATCATCGCGCAATGCTTCTCCTTCTGGTGTTTGAAACTCTTCTCTAAAATGCCCACCGCAACTTTCTTCACGAGCTAGTGCATCAATACACATTAGTTCTCCTAATTCAATAAAGTCTGCAACACGGTTGGCTTTATCTAATTCAGGATTCATTTCATTGATGCTTCCAGGAATACGTACATCACTCCAGAATTCTCTTT
>JAPLEL010000145.1 GCA_026391415.1 Bacteroidota bacterium | reverse complement strand
GTATAGTATCTATCATGGTATTTGCTGTACAAATATTATTCTTAATTAATTTCTTCTATTCAATTTTCAAGGGCAGAAAAGTAACTACTCAAAACCCTTGGGAGTCAAACACATTAGAGTGGACTACCCCAATTCGTCCGGGTCATGGTAACTGGGTAGGAGAAATTCCTGAAGTGCATCGTTGGCCATATGATTACGGTAAAGACGGCGTAGATTTTACGCCACAAACTACTCCGGTAGGCGAAGAAGAGACACAACACTAAAAAAGCCCATACCTAATTTTTATTAAGTATGATTAACTAATGAACGAAAAACAAACCGACACTCAAAACACATCTTATTCGCTTGCTAGTAAGGTGAAAGATTACTTTGAACTGACAAAATTCACCTTGAGTTTTACAGTTGTGTTTTCATGTGTGATTTGTTATTTATTGGCAACTAAAATAGTTGGCTACAATTTGGCAATGATACTGATCCTTTTTTTAGCTGGCATGCTAATTACAGGTAGTGCAAACGCAATCAACCAAGCTGTAGAAAAAGATACAGATGCGCAAATGAAAAGAACAGGTAAAAGGCCTGTTGCTAGTGGGAGAATGAAACAGTCCGAAGCCTATGTTTTTGCAGCAGTTGCAGGAGTGGTTGGATGTTGGATGATGTGGTATTTTTTTAACCTTTCATCGGCAATGCTTTCTTTGTTTAGTTTGTTTTTGTATGCTTTTATATATACGCCGCTAAAAAAAGTAAATTCAATAGCAGTATTGATAGGTGCTTTTCCTGGCGCTTTTCCTTGCTTAATTGGATGGGTTGCAGGGAATGATGATTTTGCAATGGGCGGATGGATATTATTTGGCATACAATTTTTATGGCAGTTTCCGCATTTTTGGGCAATTGCTTGGGTATCACATACCGATTATAGTAGGGTTGGCTTTAAATTATTACCCTCCGATAAAGGGCCTACTAAATTCACTGCTTTACAAGCGGTGATGTATTCGGTGTTAATGATTCCTGTGGGCATTTTGCCACATTATTTTGGGTTAACAGGTCAGGTGAGTATGTATATTCTCATTCTTTGCAATTTGTTTATGGTTGTTCAGAGTTTGCGATTATACAAAGAGATGGATGTTAAAGCGGCAAGAAGGGTAATGTTTAGTAGTTATATTTATTTGCCGATTGTTTTATTGGCTTTGTTGGCAGATAAGATACATTAATTAACGCGTTAGAAAGTAGTAAAAAAATATAAAATGGATTCAGCAACAGCATTAAAAACGCCACAAAAAATTCATCCACATAAATTTACTTTATGGGTAGGGTTGGGTAGTATGATAATGATGTTTGCAGGATTAACAAGTGCTTACATCGTTAAAAAAAATCAGAGTACTTGGTTGCAATTTGATTTGCCATTAATTTTTTGGTATTCAACTGCTGTAATTGTTACTAGTAGTGTAACCATGTATTTATCTGTCAAAGCTTTTTCAGCAAAAAAAATTGATCAGTATAAAATATTTTTGACCCTAACAGTTGCTTTGGGGGTATTGTTTTTGGTATTGCAAGCTTATGGGTTTAAAGAATTGGAAGCAAAGCATATTGCCATGGTTGGACCTAAAAGCAATTCAGCGGCCTCATTTTTATTTGTGATCACTTTATTGCATATGCTACATGTGTTAGGAGGGGTGATTGCCTTATTGTTTATTTTAATTAAAGCGTTTAGTAAAAATCTATCTAATTTCAGCATGGTACCAACAGAAATTGTGGGAACCTACTGGCATTTTGTAGATATACTTTGGATATACTTGTTTTTATTTTATAACTGGATTGGGTAGCAAAAGAAAAATTTGAGATTTAATCACTGTTTTTCAATGCCAGCCAATATTTTTGTACCGAAATTTTTAGCATAAACATGTCAACTACAACAACTGCAACAACAACGAACCTTTGGACTGGCGGAAAAAGCCCATTCAATGTAGAGTACGGCAAATTGATGATGTGGTATTTCTTAATGAGCGATGCCTTCACCTTTGGTGCATTTTTGATTTCTTATGGTACCATTCGTTTTTCAACCAATGGATGGCCTGACCCGAACGAAGTATTTAGAAGTTTCCCATTTGCACCAGAAGGGGTTCACGCACCATTGGTGTTTGTGAGTGTAATGACTTTTATTTTGATTATTAGTTCTGTAACCATGGTCTTGGCCGTTAAAGCTGGTCAAGAAATGAATAAAAAAGCAGTTTCGCTCAACTTGGTTCTTACCATTATTGGGGGAATCGCGTTCTTGAGTTGTCAGGCTTGGGAGTGGAATCACTTGTTTCATGAAGGCGCTTGGTGGGGTAGAAATCCATTCATGAATGCCGATGGAACAGCTTCGTCAACCAATTTTACCAACTACTTCTTTACCATTACTGGTTTCCATGGTTTCCACGTATTCTCTGGTGTAATCATTAATATTATCATGTTAATAATGACCTTGACAGATCAATTCGAAAAACGTGGCCATTACCTAATGATTGAAAAAGCAGGATTGTATTGGCACTTTGTAGATTTGGTTTGGGTATTTGTATTTACTTGTTTCTACCTAATCTAACATTCAACACCTTAACAATTAAGTAAAAATAATATGGAACATATAGCAACACACGAAGAGCACAGCGGCGGAGGCAATAAAGAAATTATTAAAGTAACCATTATATTATCGGTTCTTACAATTGTAGAATTGATATTAGGATTTTGGATGATGGGTATCACTTCACCAGGCTTTCGCTTGGCTATAAAAGGAACCATTGTTATTTTAATGATGGCAAAAGCATTTTACATTGTTGCTTATTTTATGCACTTAAAGCACGAAGTAAAAAACTTGATTATGACTATTTGTGTGCCTTTGTTGTTATTTGTTTGGTTTATTGCCGCATTCTTGTGGGACGGCAACTCGTTTAGAAACCTACGTAACACCTTCGATCCACACTTTAAAGAGCAAAGCACCATTATAGTACCAAAGAAAGCAGAAGGAAAAGAGCATCCTGCTGAGAAAAAATAATTTAAATAAGGTCTAATTTTTTAAGATAAAGCAATTTTTAAGCCACCACAGTTTGTGGTGGCTTTTTTATTGTGTTACTTTTGCACTATGAATAGGAAAGCCTTATTAGGATTGTCAGTGGCATTATTATTACCAGTACTCTGTTATATAGTATTGAAATACGCCAGCGACAACGCCGTAGATATGCCAAGAAAATATTTACTAGACACGGTGGTAACTACTATCAACAAGGGTAAGGAAACGACAGATAGTATTTGGCATAAAACGGTTGATATCCGCCTTGTAAACCAGTTGGGCGACTCTGTGAACCTATTTGAAAAAAAAGGAAAAATCATTGTGGCAAATTTCTTTTTTACTAGTTGTGGAAGCATTTGTCCTAGGCTCACACAAAATATGCACAAGCTGCAACACTCTTTTATATTGGGTGGAAATGTGCGCAACAAAATTGACACATCAATAGTGCAATTCGTTTCATTTACAGTAGATCCTGCAAGAGACTCTGTAGCGGTGTTAAAAAACTATGCCGATAAATTTGGCGTTAACCACGACAACTGGTGGATGCTTACAGGCAGTCGTGATTCGATTTATAAATTTGCATTTGAAGAATTAAAAGTTGATAAATTTAGTGAAGAGCCAATCTCACCAGACTTTGTACATACTAGCAGATTTGTTTTGATAGACAAACAGCATGTGGTTCGTGGTTTTTATAAAGGACTTGATTCAAATTCAATTTCTAAATTGGCCAGAGATATTGGCTTATTGATGTTAGAAAAAGATAAGAAACAAAAGAGCACCGTGTTCATGGAAATTGTTAACCTGACTTGGTTGTGGTTAATAATTGTTGCAGCTGTTTTATTTTTTATGGTGTACATGAATGCTAGACGAAAAATTAACGGGTAGTAAACAACAAGAATAAACTAGCCAATTAATAATTAAAAAAACGACCTATATGTTACAAGCATCTATTCAAAAAAACGACAAACAAGCGTATTGGCTAATAGGCTTGTTTTCTGTAGTTGTATTTACTGCGGTTAGTTTTTTAACACAGTTTAGATTGCAAATTAATTTGGGATTTGATGTGCATTTGTTTGCAGCCTTTAATGCTTTTGTAAATGCAACCATTGCCGTTTTATTAGTAGCAGCATTAGTAGCTGTAAAAAATAATAAATACCAATTGCACAAACAATTAATGATGGCAGCACTTGTGTTGTCGGTGCTTTTTTTGGTGTCATATATTGCGCACCATTTATTAGCGGGCGAATCTAAGTTTGGAGACGCAGACCACAACGGCATTGTATCGGACGAAGAAAAATTAGCGGTTGGTGGCACAAGAACTATTTACTTAATTATTTTATCTACCCATATTTTTTTAGCTGCAATCATTCTGCCATTTATTTTATTTACTGCTTATCGTGCACTAACTGCCGAGTTTGCTGTACATAAAAAATTGGCAAAAATTACTTGGCCATTGTGGTTGTATGTAGCTATTACAGGTCCGGTAGTTTATTGGATGATTAAGCCTTTTTACGCGTAGTAAATTTAAAGGGCGAGTTCAATTGTAGGATCCCAGTGTTTGGCTGCAAAGTTTATAATGCAGTCGTTTTTTAGTAACACTTTTTCTTTTGCTAATAATTCTTCCATGAGGGTAGGTGTGGCAAAATGTGCTTTACCACTTAGCATGCCATTGCGGTTAACAACCCTATGGGCAGGCACTTTCGGCTGAATTTGGTGTGCATTATTCATGGCCCATCCTACCATGCGCGCACTTTTTTTAGAACCCAAATAAGCAGCAATAGCACCATAACTGCTTACCCTGCCTTTCGGTATCAGTCGAACTACATCGTACACCTGTTCAAAAAAACTTGCTTCTTTTTTACCATTAATAAGTAATATTGGAATGGCAGTAGTTTGCTTTATTTTTTTTGATTTAGCCATTGCTAATTACCCTTTTAATTGTGCTAATAATTCAGACCTTTTTGGTTCTGGTACTGCTTCGAAATTAAAGGGGCAATGACGACATCCGTTTCCACAACAAACGCCTTTGTGAAGGTGGTATAGTTCGGTAAATACAACATTGCCATTTTCATCATAATAAAAATCAACAGATTCAATCAGGTTCATGCTCACTGAGTATTTGTTTTAAAATTTCGTCTTTTTCAATAGGCAATTCCTTGTTCAATTCAAAACAGAGGTAATGTATACGACTGCTTTGTGCTATATCTAACTGCTCATAATGTGTTTTAATAAGCAGTTCGGGTTTAATCACTGGCAAGGAATGCACGTGGTTTGAATCTTCTAACACCTTAAGTGCAAATAAGTTTATTACAGCTTGCGTAAAATGGTACAAATTTGGGCTATCTGTTTTTAAATGAACCTTTCCGCCACTAGCGAGTATTTGTTGGTATAAGCGCAAAAACTTAGAATGGGTTAATCTTTTTTTAGCCCTAGAACTTCTTAGTTGCGGATCGGGAAACGTAATCCAGATTTCAGAAATTTCGCCGGGGTTAAAGTAGTCGGTAATTTTATCTATATGAGAACGGATAAAAGCCACATTAGAAAGTCCATTATCTAAGGCAGTTTTAGCTCCCCGCCAAATTCTATTTCCTTTAATATCTATTCCTATAAAATTTCTATTAGGATATAAGGTACCTAAACCCACTGCATATTCTCCTTTCCCACAAGCAAGTTCTAAAGTAATAGGATTTTCATTTTTAAAATACTCATTCCATTTACCCTGCATGCCTTGTGGGTATTCGTGTACATTAGAAAAACCTTTAATGGCTTCGAATCGAATTAATTTTTTCTGTCCCATGTTAAAGCAAATGTAATGGAAATATAAGGGGATGTTAAAACGAAATTTCAACACTAAACGAAAATTATCAATCAATGTCATATAACTGAAGCCGTATTATTTAACTATTAAACTCCCTACTTTGAAAAAAATAAATATAGTACTCGCCCTTTTTTCTGTAGCCGTTTTTTTTCAATTTTGTACTAAAACCGAATCGGCAACAGTTTTAAATAAATCTACATCAGACATTACTACTTTTGTAACAAGTACGGAATTACTTCCAACATTACCAGCCACCTTATTTGATTATTTAGATAGATATCCTACCCATGTACAAACAGCATTAATTGCTTCAGATAATACGCCTTTAAACAATCCAATAACCAATGCTGGCGCCACTTTGGGCAGGGTATTATTTTACGACAAACAATTGAGCCGAAATGCTACTACCAGTTGTGGATCTTGCCACAAACAACAATTTTCTTTCGATGACACAACCGCTTTAAGTAAAGGGTTAGACGGCTCATTAACTAGTAGAAATTCAATGGCCATTTTAAATATTCGGTTCTATAAATCTGGAAAAATGTTTTGGGACGAAAGAGTCACAACCCTAGAAAAACAAGCGCTAATGCCTATACAAAATCATGTAGAAATGGATATGACGTTGTCGGCATTAGAAGCAAAAGTTAAATCACTAAGCTATTATCCTACATTATTTAAAAATGCATTTGGTACAACTACTATTGACTCAATAGCTATTGCAAAAGCCTTATCGCAATTTGAAAGAAGTATTGTTACTTATCAGTCAAAATACGATCGCGTAAAACAAGGAATAGAAACTTTTACTACCGATGAAGCTGCAGGAGAACAATTATTTTTAACTGCTGCTGCTCCTAGAACTTGTGCTAGTTGTCATACACCACCTATGTTTATTACCAGTTCACCAGGTAGTGGATTTGGTTTAAATGACCCTAACGATAATGGCATTAATAACAATGGAAACTTTAAATCTGGCTCATTGCGAAACATTGTTATTCGATCTAATTTGTTTCATAACGGCAGTGTAAAATCGGTGCAATCTATGATGGAACAAGGCAATCCAGGATTTGGCAATCAAGCAATACCATTGCATTTTTTAAGGACAGCTCAAATTCCTAGTATGATGGCATTTTTAAATACACTCACCGATAACACGATTCTTACAGCAGAAAAATTTTCGAATCCGTTTAGATAAATGGCAGCAAGTAAGATTCAATAGATAATAAGTATCATTAACTATATTGCGTTAGAGATGCTTATTATCTATTGTTAATTATTGCTGTATGCTAAAAAATATATTCAAACTGCTTTTGCTATTAGTATTTGCACTAGTTGCTTTTTTAATTTTAAATACAGTGATTGGTAAAAAACCAATTCCGATTTATCAAACAGAAACCATTAAAGACTCTGCAGATTCTGCGGCATTGCATTTAAGTAAAGCCATTCAAATTAAAACAGTTTCATTGGGCGACACTTTGCCAATTGATACAGCTGCATTTATTCAGTTTAGAAATTTTATGGATGCCACGTATCCAACTATCCACAAACAATTACCCAAGCAAACATTTAATCAATTTAGTTATGTGTACACCTGGAAAGGGAAAGACACAACACTAAGCCCTTGTGTATTGATGGCCCATATGGATGTGGTGCCAGTAGAAGCAGTGGCAGAAAGTAAATGGACCGTGCCTTCTTTTAGTGGCGCCATTAAAAATGATACCATTTGGGGAAGAGGTGCTGTTGATGATAAAGTTGCCGTGATTGCTATTATGGAATCGGTAGAGCAATTATTAAAAGAAGGATACACACCCGAAAGAACAACGTATTTGTGTTTTGGTCACGACGAAGAAGTGTCTGGAAAAAAAGGTGCTGGCACTATTTCAACTTGGTTTAAATCAAACAATATCAAACCCTTTTTAGTATTAGACGAAGGCGGACAAATAGACAACCAACATTTTAAAAGATTGAATCGACCGGTTGCGGTTATAGGTACTAGCGAAAAAGGCTATGTAAATATTGACTTAACTGTAGAAATTCCTGGAGGTCATTCTTCAATTCCTAATAAAGAAACGGCCATAGATGTTTTGAATCAAGCAATAGAAAAAATTAGGGCGAATCAAATGAAACCTAGTATTCCGGCGTCTATCAAGGAACTATTGAATCGAACAAAACCAGCCGAAAATTTTATTAATCAAGTGGTGCTAAGTAATTTATGGTTGTTTAATGGTGCAGTGATTAATGAGTTAGAAAAAACAAAAGAAACTAATGCCATGGTGCACACAACCTTAGTACCAACAATTGTAAAAGCGGGCATTAAAGACAATGTAATTCCATCGGTCGCAAAAGCAACATTTAATAGTCGCATTATACCAGGCGAATCGAGTGACGATGTGTTGAACTTTGTTATAAAAGCAATTAATGACAATCGAGTAACAGTAAAAAAACAAACCATTTCATTAATGGAGCCATCACCTGTTACACCATTCGATCATCCTTCATTTAAAAAAATAGAAAGTATTATTGGCAGAATAGTACCTAATGTAATTGTAACACCCTACTTAATGCTAGGTGCATCTGATGCGCGTTATTATAGAAGTTTTAGCGAAGCGGTGATAAATTTTTCTGCAGTACAAGACACCAAAGGATTTCACGGTATTGATGAAAGAATTGGGAAGTCTGATTTAAATAGGATGGTGGGGTTTTATAGGATCTTGATTAAGGAGAAATGGTGATTTCAACGTAGGTGATGGAATAATAGGTATTTAGATTTGTTAAGGAAGGAGATTTCTTTCTTAACAAAGAGCGATAGATATAAATACACTACATACTTAGCTCAAATCAGCTTATAAAATAAGTAGTAAATATTTTAACTAACACTTAATGTTAATTAAAATATTTACTACTTTTGCTTTGACAATTACTTTTACAGATAAGAAATTAGAGAAACTTTCAGCCAATTATAATAAATGCCGTCAACAGATCGGCAACAGAATGGCCAAGTTGCTTGTAACAAGACTCAATGCTTTGAAGGATGGAAACACCTTGGAAGATCTTAGAAACATGCCTGGTAGGTTTCATGAATTAATTGGTGAAAGAAAAGGTCAATGGAGCTGCAACTTAGAGCACCCTTTCAGATTGGTTTTTAAGCCCCTCGAAAATCCAATTCCAGTAAATGGTCACGGTCAATATATTTGGTTCGAAATTTCAGGAGTAGAAGTTATTGAAATAGTTGACTATCATTAATTCAAAATAAAATGACAAAGCAGAATCAATATTTTCCTTCAATTGTTTTTCATCCGGGTGAAACCCTTCAAGAGAAGTTAGAAGAAATGGAAATGGGCCCAAAAGAGTTTGCGCT
>JAPLEL010000147.1 GCA_026391415.1 Bacteroidota bacterium | reverse complement strand
TGCAAGGAAAACCAGTTGCTTGCTAATATTTAATTTTAAACCTATTTCATAAATTGATCTTTCTAAAAATTGCCGCAGGCATGATTTCCTACCCGTGCCGCAGGCACACCCCCCCCAGCGAGCGAAGCAACGCTGACACAAATCATCCTCTTTATGCCGCATGCTGAGCAAAATGTTTAATAGCATTAAGTTCCTTTTTCTTATTACCATTTTCTTCTTCAATATCAAAATCATCTTGAAGGCCTAGCCAAAACTTAGCGCTATTACCAAAATATTTAGACAACCTCAAAGCGGTGTCAGCCGTAACTCTACGATTACCTTTAATAATTTCAGAAATTCGAGTTTGCGGAATACCCAAATCCTTCGAGAGTCTGTAAGCACTAATTTCCAAAGGCCCCAAAAACTCTTCATTTAAAACTTCACCCGGATGAATATTTTTTAACTTTTTCATACCCAATATATTTAATGATAATCAATAATTTCAACTAGTTCAGCATTCCCATTATTCCACTTAAAAATAATCCTCCACTGATTAATTACACGAATAGAATAAAAATTCTTAAGGTTGCCCTTAAGTTTTTCAAGCCTATTAGAAGGAGGGATCTTCAAATCATTTAAATCATGAGAGTTGTTCAACATTCTAAGTTTTCTCCTAGCAATCTCCTGAATATTATCAGAGAGCGACCTTACCCATTCGCCTTCCCAAATTTTAGCAGTTTCCTTATTACCAAATGAAATAATCATACTATCGACATACGTTACTTACGTCAAAAGTAAGTACTAAAAAAATAATACCAAAAAAAAATTGCCGCAGGCAAGATTTCCTAAACGTGCCGCAGGCACAATTCCCTAACCCGTGCCGCAGGCACACCCCCCCAGCGAGCGAAGCAACGCTGACACAAATCACCCTATAGTAATGATACCCGTAAGGAGGGGAATCTAGCGACCATTCTAAATGATTTTTTCAGGGCATCATTGGGTGCGGTGGCCAGCGCAGCGCAGCCAGCCAAATTAAATGCGCAGCACTTTAATTTGGCAGCGGCCAATGCAGCCCAGAAAAAATTATTTAGAAGGGAGCGGTCACCGACGGGGTTTGAGCCATGATTCGGGATTAAGGGGCGTACCCTTTTCATTGTTGACCATGAAGAGCACAGCACCTTCTCCATCAAGCCCATTGCCCGACTTACCAAGCACAGACCCCGCTTTCACCTCTTGCCCCACCGATACATTAATAGAAGACAAATGACTATAACTAGTAAAGTATTTACCATGCCTAACAAAAACAACTTGTTCACCCCCAATATCACCCGCATAAGAAATGCTACCATCAGCCACACTTTTAACAGCGGTACCCGGCGCCAAAGCAATTTCAACCCCATCACTTTTTTGCATCAATTTAGTACCCGGCATATTTTCAGTACCAAAACGAATGGTCACCATACCAGCATCAACAGGCCAAGGTAAACGGCCTTTGTTATTTTCGAATTTAATGGAAGTTTCTCTACCAGCAGGGGTAGATTCAAGGGCAGTGTAGGTTCTATCAGATTCTTTAGACGGAGACGCAACACCCGTAACAGATTCACCACTTAATTTAGGGCGGGTATTAGGCGCAGGTGCAGCCGTTTTAACAGAGTTATCAGCAGCAGTTACTTTAGGAGCAGCTTGTTTTTTCTTATCGTCGTCAATAGCTTTTTGTTTGGCAATTTTTGCACGACGATCGGCCTCTTCCGTTTCACGACGAATAATAGCCATCACCGCTTGTTGCATTTTTTGACGTTGCTTTTCTTTATCGCGAATTTGCTGACCAATTTCACGCTCTTTCAATTTTAATTGCGAAACTATTTGGTCTTGCTCTTTTTTATCTTGTTGTAGGTCTTTTAATTGCTCACTTTGTTTAACCAAAGTTTTACCCATTTCTTTTTTATTGTTACTTAGCGTACCAATTTTATCTTTTAATAAATCTTCGGATTTTAAAATAGTACTTACCTGTGTTTCTCTATTTTGGCGATAACTTTTTAGGTAAGTAATCCTTTTTACAGCGTCGTTAAAATCATTAGCAGAAAATAAAAAATTTAAGTACTCGTAACTACTTCTATTTTTATAAGCGAACATAATACTTTTGGCGTATTTTAATTTTAGGGTGTCGAGTTCTTTGCCCAATCTATAAATATCTCTTTCGTTGTTAAAAATTGTTTCGTCTAATTGGTGAACTTGTTTGTTAATAGTATTTACCAAATCTTCGCGCTGGTGGATCTTTTTTTTAATAATTGCCAATTGGTTAAGCGAAAGTTTTTTTGTTTTTTGCGTTTGGGTCAACATATTATTTAAGTCGGCCAATTCTTTTAATAAATCTTTTTCTTTTTTTTGAAGGTCTTCGCGTGTGCCTTGTTGCGCATAACTATTAGCCAGCAATCTAGCAACAAAAAAAACAATCAAAAAAATCCTTTTAAACATGCGCAAATATTTATTTTTCATTAAATAGAAATACTATTTTTTGGAAGCCGCTTTTTTTGCAACCGGTTTTTTTGCTACTGGGTTTTTGGGTTTGTAATTAGTAGGAATCGCAAACCGATACTGCAAGGGATTATTAAAATCGTATTGTTTAAAATCGAGGCTAATATCTAGCTTTGATTTTTCTGAAACAGAAATGGTTCTATACGTTGCAAATTGGTGCCCGTTAATAGGCACATAATTACTCATGGTAATATCGCAAGTGCGATTTCGCTTATCATCTACATCGTCTAATTTACTATGCATCACTTTGTAATCAACATTATCTAGTGTTACCAAATTTTTAAACAAGTTTCCTACCAAGTAAACCAATAATTGTGTTGAATTAGATTTGTACGATACAATATTGCTATCTAAAAAAATAGGGTTGCCCACTAAAATATCTTGCAGTGTAGAAAAATCAAATGGAATATTGGTGGTTTCTTGCAAGTAACTAATGGCACTGTATTGAATAGATTTTTCGCCCTTGGTACGAATTAAAATCACACTGTCTTTGTTTACATAAATATTTTCAACCACTCCATAAGGCGATACCGCAATTTTTACAAACAATGCGCTGTCTTTTTTTAAACTAACATAGGCCGTCATTTTTTGGGTATTTTCGGCAGATTGGTAGTCTACATTTATTTTGGCATTAAAACTAGTAAAATCAATTTTTCGTTTTACTAATTTAGTCATGATGTCTTTTACAATTGCAGCAGAATCTACTTTTGGCGCTTCACTAATAACAACGGTTTGGGCCGTATCTTTTTTAAAAATTTGCGTTTCAATAATTTGAACTTTTTTAACCGATTTGCACGCACTAGTTAATACCAAAATTACCCATACTATTTTTACTATTCTTTGCATAGCTATTATTGTTTACCAGTGTGTCCGAATCCACCAGCACCGCGTTGGGTTTGGTTAATACTAAGTACTGGGTTCCACTCAATGGCACTTACTTGCTGAAATACCATTTGAGCAATTCTATCGCCTGAAGATATTATTTGTAATGTATTAGATAAGTTAATTAAAATAACTTTAATTTCTCCACGATAATCGGCATCAATCGTACCAGGGGAGTTTAAGCAGGTTATACCTTGTTTAATGGCTAGTCCGCTACGAGGGCGTATTTGCACTTCTGTTCCTTGGGGAAGTTCAATAAACAAACCGGTGGGCACCAAAACCCTTTCTAAAGGCTGGATTTCTATAGGTGCTTCTAAATAAGCTCGAATATCCATTCCAGACGAACCGCTAGTAGCATATTCGGGCAATGGATTATTGGAATGGTTGATTACATTAACAGTTGCATGAAACATACCAACAAATGTAAGAAATATGTTTACAAATTAACCACTTTACCCATTTGGTCTAGTGATTCATACACACTGTTGTTGCTAATAAACTCTGGAACGAGTTCTTTCATTTTGGCAACCATCATCAATTCTTTTTCGGGTTGATTAACCATTTCTGTAAAATAGCTAAAAGCATCATTGATTTCACTAAACACTACTGGGCGCACTTTAGCAATCATGATTTTTTCGTGGTAGGTTTTTTGAACGTTTTCGGCATCGTTCAATAATTCTTCGTATAGTTTTTCGCCAGGACGAAGTCCTGTAAACGTAATATTAATGTCAATATTTGGAACCAACCCGTACAAACGAATCATTTTTTTGGCTAATTCATTAATGGCCACGGGTTCGCCCATATCAAACACAAAAATTTCACCGCCATTGCCCATACTGCCTGCTTCTAAAACCAATTGGCAGGCTTCTGGAATGGTCATAAAATACCGGGTAATATTAGGATGCGTTACCGTAACTGGTCCGCCATTTTCAATTTGTTCTTTAAAATGATTGATAACAGATCCATTAGACCCAAGTACATTTCCAAAACGTGTGGTGATAAATTTAGTACGATTAGCCGTATCAACAGAAAGCCCTTGAACATAAATTTCTGCCACTCTTTTTGATGCACCCATTACATTGGTTGGGTTTACTGCTTTATCGGTAGAAATCATTACAAAACGCTCCACCTTATATTCAACCGACAAGTCTGCTATTATTTTTGTACCGAGTACATTATTTTTAATGGCTTCTGAAGGGCAAAGTTCCATCATTGGCACATGTTTATAAGCGGCTGCATGGTATACATAATGCGGTTTGAATTTTTGATACAAATCGCGCATTCTAGTTTCATTGGTAATATCTGCCAAAAACGCCACACAATTGGTTCGGTGCTTTTTTTCGGCTAGTTCAAGTTCTAAAGAATGTAGTTGTGTTTCGGCTTGGTCGCACAAAACAATTATTTCTGGGTTGAGCCCAACTAATTGACGCACAATTTCACTGCCAATAGAACCTGCAGCACCAGTAACCAATATACGTTTGCCCTTAACTTGGTTGCTTATTTGCTGGTTATTAATAAATATAGAATCACGCTCTAATAAGTCTTCAATTTTAATGGATCGAATTTGAGCAGAATTAAATTTCCCTCCTTCCCATTGGCCATAAGGTGGCACGCTTAAAATTTTAATATCGTGGTCTAAACAAAAATCAACTAATTGATTTTTTCGTTTGACAGAAATAGAAAAACTGGCTATAATTAATTCTGATACTAGATTTTTTTTTGCCAATTTACTGAAATGATTAAAATCAATAATTTCTATCCCATCTATTACTTTATTTGCTTTCTTTTTATCGTCGTCTATAAAAGCAATTATTTGAATATTATTTAAACTATTGTGGTCTAATACCCTTTTAGTAGCTATACCAGCCGACGATGCGCCAAAAATTACTACCGATTTTTTCTCCATTTTGTAATTACGTGCATACGAAAAAATAAATTTCACCAATATGCGGTAAGCTATTAAACCCAAAAAACTAAATGTGGCGTAACTAATAATAATACTCTTGGAAAATAAAAATGTGGCAGAATAATGCAGAATATCTGAAGTGAAAAAAAATAAAATGACTGAAGACGATATAACCGACACTGCAATACGAAAAGCATCTTGCAAACCAGTATATCGTACAATACCCGAATAGGTTTTTAATGAGGCAAATACTAATAGATTTACTATACCCATAAAAAGCAGGGTGTTTACTAGTGTTTCTATGCTAATACCATTGAAGGATAATTCTCCCTTAATAAAAATGGCCATCAACAATGCCATTTTGGTAACCAACAGATCTAAAATCAAAATAATCCACCTTGGTACAATGTTAATTTTATTAAACATATTGTAAATGATTGATTAATAATACCCTTCTAACCATCACTCTAGGGAAATGTGAACCGATTAGTAGGATTGCAAATATAGTCTAATATATGAAAACTTACTACTATCTACCCAATTAGTGTGTTATTTTTGCGCTAGTAAACAATTAGCATAAGCCACTAAACCTTCTTCTCTACCTACAAAACCCATTTTTTCGGTAGTGGTGGCTTTAATAGAAATATCTTTTATAGTGATGTTTAAAATACTCGCAATGATTGCTTGCATTTGCCCAACATAGGGTTTAATTT
>JAPLEL010000155.1:3546-4841 GCA_026391415.1 Bacteroidota bacterium | reverse complement strand
TTTTTCAATAAACCCTAATTTCTCTTGCTCAATTGCCGCATCTTCGGTGGCAACCTCTGCTTCTATTTGTACTTTTTTATTGGTTTCTAGTTCTTGTTGATTGTTTAGTTCGCGGTAGGTAATATTAAATCCGTCTAAAGCGGCTTTAGCTAATTCAATACATATTTCTTTGTAGTCTTTTTTAATTTCAAAATACTTTTCCGCTTTTTTTGCTTGATTCTCAAGTGTTTTGAGTTGATTATTGATTTCAAATAACAAATCCTCAATACGTGCTAAATCTTGTTCAGTGGCGTCTAGTTTAGACTTCGCTTCTTTTTTACGGGTTTTATAAATAGTAATTCCAGCAGCCTGCTCCAACATTTTTCGGCGGCTATTTTCCTTATCTTTTATAATATCGTCTACCATACCCAATTCAATAATGGCATAACTATCGGTACTCACACCCGTATCTAAAAACAAATTGTGGATGTCTTTCAATCTACAAGAAACATCATTAAGGCGATACTCACTATCTCCATTTTTATAGTATCTACGTGTAACAGTAACTGTGTTAAATTCTGTAGGAAGTAAGTTTTTGGTGTTCTCAAAAGTCAAACTAACCTCAGCCAAGCCACTTGGGCTTCTTGTTTTACTTCCATTAAATACCAATGCCTCTAAGTTTTCACTACGTAAAGCAGATATTTTCTGTTCGCCAATAACCCAACGAATACTATCAATAATATTACTCTTTCCACAGCCATTTGGCCCAATGATACCAGTGATACCTTCGTCGAAAGTTACCACTGTTTTATCAGCAAAGCTCTTAAACCCTTTAATCTCAAGCGATTTTAATCTCACAGTTTTCCTATTTATTACTTGCGAACTTACCAAAAAAGAGGTAATAAAACCATTTCAAAATTCTATCTGTGTATAATAAGTGGAGAAAAAGAACAGATAAAAATTGAACTCTTACCATAAAATTATTAAACTACTCATTTACAATAGATTATAAAGAATTGATGAATATAAATACTAGTATAATTGCTGCTATAAAAACCAAGATGTAAAGTTATCTTTGCCATTAATAAAGCAGTTAGATTTTGCCAACACTTGTTTTTACTGTTACCAACGAATTAAGCTTCGACCAACGTATGCAAAGAATCTGCAACTCTTTGGCAAACGCTGGATATTCTGTTACCCTTGTTGGACGAACAATTAAAAACAACCCACCATTAATAAATGCCCATTTTCAACAAAAAAGAATCCATCTATTTGCTAAGAAAGGACCCCTATTTTACATTGAGTATAATATCCGT
>JAPLEL010000155.1:0-3528 GCA_026391415.1 Bacteroidota bacterium | reverse complement strand
TGCGCTATAGACCTCGACACCATTTTACCCTGCTATTTTGCTAGCAAACTAAAAGGAACCAAAAGAGTGTATGATGCACACGAGTATTTTACAGAACAAAAAGAAATTGTTAGTAGACCTGCCATCTATAAAATATGGATAGCTATTGAAAGGTTTTGCGTACCAAAATTCAAAGATGGCTACACAGTAAACAATTGGATAGCAGCAGCCTTTGAAAAAAGATATGGAGTAAACTATCAAACCATTCGAAACTTACCAGTTAAATACAATACAAATACTGTTCCCAAACAAGAAAAATTCATCTTATACCAGGGCGCAGTTAATGAAGGAAGGTGCTTTGAAACCCTAATTCCCGCCATGAAAAATGTTAACTGCAAACTGGCGATTTATGGAAATGGAAATTTTTTAAAAAAATCATTATCAATTATTAATGACAATTTAATTAACAATAAAGTTTCAATTATTTCTGCCATCTCTCCAAACGATCTGCGTAAAATAACACCTACCGCTTATATTGGATTAACCCTTTTCGACCAAACAGGACTTAACCAATATCATTCTTTGGCCAACCGTTTTTTCGACTATATCATGGCAGGCATTCCACAGCTTTGCGTAGACTACCCAGAATACCGAGCAATTAATGATATGTATGAGGTAGCTTACCTGATACCCAATACCGAAACTGAAACAATTGAACTTGCTTTGAACAAATTACTAGGCGACAATGTTCTATACCAAAGGCTTCAGTTAAATTGCCAAAAAGCTAGAGAAACCTTTAACTGGGAACAAGAACAGCAAGGTTTAATTGATTTTTACAAACACCTATTTATTTAAATTGAACGCCAACAAACACTTACATATCATTGCATTCAATATCCCACTTCCTGCCGACTATGGAGGAGCTTACGATGTGTTTTACAAACTCCCTGCGCTTCAAGCTGCCGGCGTTAAAATACACTTTCATTGCTTTAAATACGGCAGAGAAGAACAACCCCTATTAAATCAATATTGTGAATCCGTTCAATACTACAAGCGCGAAAAAGGACACAAAGCTATTTCAACAACCCTGCCCTATATTGTTGCCAGCAGAAAGAATGAAAAACTGATTACCAATTTGTTAAATAATAACTATCCAATATTAATGGAAGGTGTACATTGCACTTATCCTATCATGGATCCAAGGTTTGTTAACAGAAAATGTTTTGTTCGATTACACAATGTAGAATACCAATACTACCACGACCTTTTTAAAAACAGCAACAACCTTATAAAAAAAATTTACTATTGGAACGAAAGCCGATTACTTCACAAGTACGAAGCTGCGTTAGCCAAGAAAGCCATATTTTGGGGTGTTACTGAAAAAGACGATGCCGTTTACCGTAATGAATTTGGATGCAGTAATATTGAACACCTCCCCTTATACTTACCCGATTGGCAAGTTTCCGGCATTGAAGGCATGGGTAATTATTGCTTATATCACGGAGATCTTAGTATTGACGCAAATGAAAAAGCAGCGATTTGGCTTCTAGAAAAAGTTTTCCAAAAATTAAAAACACCGCTTGTAATTGCAGGAAAGAACCCATCAAAAAAATTACTTGATTTAGCACACCAGCAAACGCATACTTGTTTGGTAGCAAACCCAACTGAAAATGAAATGCAAGACATGATTGCCAAAGCGCATATCAATGTTTTGCCTTCCTATACTTTTACGGGAATGAAAGTGAAACTAGTAAATGCCTTATACCATGGACGTCATTGCGTTGTGAATGATGCCACAATAGAAGGTTCTGGTCTTTCAGCTGCTTGCCATGTAGGATCAACTGCCAATGCATTCCAAGAAATTATTGCACAATTATACCACCAGCCTTTTACCTCAGAAGAAATTAACGGAAGAAAACGTTTATTAAATGGATTATTTAATAGCGCTGAAAATGCTAAGAAACAAGTAAACTGGATTTGGGGAGAAAATTAAACGACTACTCTTTAACTAGCCGCACTGTCAATTAACTTACCCATTTCTGTTTTAAGCATTCTAGATGGATAGCGGTTAATTACAATAAAATCATGGGTAGCCATAATAACGGTAGTGCCATAATCCTTGGCAATTTGTATAAGCAATTGCATAATCTCATCACTAGTTTCTGGATCTAGGTTGCCAGTTGGCTCATCCGCCAATATTAATTTAGGAGAATTGAGCAAGGCCCGAGCTATATCAACACGTTGTTGCTCTCCGCCACTCATTTCAAATGGCATTTTAAAGCCCTTACTTTTTAAACCAACTTTATCAAGTACATCATTAATCTTTCCTTCAGTTAGGCGTTCATCGTTCCAACCAGTGGCTTTTAATACGAATTTTAGATTTTCGTAAACGCTTCTATCTGTTAGTAATTGAAAATCTTGAAAAATCACGCCTAAGTTTCTACGCAAGAATGGCACTTTCTTCCAATCCATATCTAACAAATCAAATCCTACTACATTACCAATACCCTCTTTAAGTGTTAGTTCTCCGTATAAAGTTTTTAGTAGACTACTCTTTCCGGTACCTGTTTTTCCTACTAGGTATACAAACTCGCCTTTGTGCACTTCAAAATTTACATCCGCTAATATGAGGTTAGAACCTTGGTAAATATTGGCATTCTTGATTAATACAACTGCTTCAGACATAGTGCTAATTTAAAAAAATAGAACTGTTTTCTATTGTTAAAATTAATAATTCAATTCTCCAAAACTGCCTTTCAGCAATAATTCCTTTTTATTGGAGGCTGCAACTGATCCAATAATTTGCGCTTCTATACCCATGGAATTTGCAATGTCAATCATTGCAGCTGCCGAATTTTGATTAGTAAATACTTCTAAACGATGCCCCATATTAAACACTTGGTACATTTCATAATCAGACGCACCAGAGTTTTCTTGTATCAATTTAAATATAGGTGGTACTTCGAACAAATTGTCTTTCAGTATTTTAAGTGATTTAGGTAAATACTTCATACACTTAGTTTGACCACCACCACTACAATGAATTACCCCAGTGATTTCATCAAAATGCTGGTCTAATAGTTGCTTCATTAAAGGTGCATAAGTGCGGGTTGGAGAAAGTAAGAGCTTACCAATATTGGTGCTTTTACCATTTACAGTTATAGGGTCTTGCATTTTATTCTTTCCTAAATAAACTACCGCATCGTTCAAGGTAGGCTCGAATGTTTCGGGGTATTCTTTTGCATAGTGCTTATTTAACACATCGTGCCTGGCACTAGTTAGGCCATTACTACCTAATCCACTATTGTATTCAGATTCGTAATTGGCTTGCCCAAAACTTGCAAACCCAACTATTACATTACCCTCGGTAATTTTTTCGTTGGTAATTAATTTGCTTTTGGGCCACCTTGCAGTCATGGTTCCGTTCACGGCAATGGTGCGAACCACATCTCCCACATCGGCAGTTTCTCCGCCTAGATAATGAATGTTTACACCAAAACTGCGTAATTGATTAAAAAACGACTGTGTGCCATTGATAATTTTTTCTAA
>JAPLEL010000115.1 GCA_026391415.1 Bacteroidota bacterium | reverse complement strand
ATTATAACGGCAGAAAGCATTTAGAAAACTTTTTGCCTTCAGTGCTTGCGTCTACCTATGTTAACAAACGTATTATAGTTGCAGACAATGGCTCTACAGATGATTCAGTTGAATTTTTAAAAGCCAATTTTAGTTCGATAGAAATATTGTGCAATAGTATTAATGAAGGATTTGCAGGTGGTTATAACTGGGCTTTGAAAGGGCTTGCCTCGGACTATTATGTATTATTAAATTCCGATGTATCAGTTACACCAGGCTGGATTGAGCCAATTATTCGTTTGATGGAATCCGATAAAAATATTGCAGCCTGTCAACCCAAATTATTGTCTTACGCAAATCCGCAATTATTTGAATATGCAGGAGCGGCAGGTGGTTGGATAGATAGTTTTGGGTATCCATTTTCTAGGGGAAGGGTTTTTGATGTTTGCGAATTAGATACCAACCAATACAATAACACCCAACAAATATTTTGGGCATCAGGTGCATCTATGTTTGTTCGTGCTAATATTTACGCAGAACTAGGTGGCTTAGATGCTAGCTTTTTTGCCCATCAAGAAGAAATAGATCTTTGTTGGAGAATGCAATTAGCAGGGTATACCATTTTTGCCTGTCCAGAATCGGTTGTGTACCATTTAGGAGCAGGTACTTTACCCAGGGGAGGAAGAAAGGTTTTCTTGAATTTCAGGAATAATTTAATCATGATGTGCAAAAATCTTCCATTGCAAGAAGCCATTTGGAAATTGCCTGTCCGCTTTATTTTGGATGCAATTTCGGCATGGAAAGGATTGTTAACTGGCGATACGGCATTTTTTACTGCTATTATGCGTGCTCATTTTGCTTTATTTTATTGGATGATACAAACTAGGCCAGCCCGTGAATTTCCTCGTAAACCATTGATAGAACTAGGTGGCGTGTACCAAGGGTTAGTGGTTTGGCAATATTTTATGAAGAAGAAAACTAATTTTAAAGAAATTGTTGGAAAATAGGTTTCATAATTTGCAGATGAATCCTATTTTTGCAACGCAATAGAAAAATATGTCAAACGAAATTAACCACACTTCAGAAAAAGACTTCACCAAAAACTGGGTAAGTTCTTCTAGGTTTTTATTTTATTTACAAGTGTTTTGTATTCTGTCTTTTGTTTTAGGTGGATGTTACCGCATGTATCACCAAAGATACCCAGGAAAGCCAGACATTGAAATTCAGGGCAGCTCTAAATACACACCTGAATATAAGTAATTTTCTAAAAAAAATTTTGTCAGGAACTTCAGAATGCTATTTTTGCACTCCTAATTTAGTTCTTTACAACCTTTTTTATACGCGAAAGTAGCTCATTTGGTAGAGCACGACCTTGCCAAGGTCGGGGTGGCCGGTTCGAGCCCGGTCTTTCGCTCCATGTCCCGACCTGCATAAAGGCGGATCGGGATTTTTTTGGGATTGCCCTGGTGGTGGAACTGGTAGACACGCAGGACTTAAAATCCTGTCTTCAGCAACGGAGGTGCGGGTCCGATTCCCGCCTGGGGCACAAATCGACAAAAACCTTAAGTGAATTGCTTAGGGTTTTTTTGTATCTATTATTTTTTTGAAAGATGGGTTGAAATAGGGGCCCATTAAAATTCATACTGATAAGCAATCTTACCGAGCATTTTATTCTCTTGATCAAAACAGGTTTCCATTAATTTTAATCCTTTGTTATTGTAGCTGTATTTCCATACAAGGTATTTTCCGCCCAATGATAGTTGTGTCATTTGTTGAATGCTTCCATTACTATCATATTCATACACATACACAGGAACTAATTTTTTTAATCTTGTATTGTATTGCACAATATCAGTTAACTGGTTTGCAACATTATAATAGTAATAATAAGTTTCTATTTCTTTTTGCTTCTTTTTCCAGTGTTCTTCAATTACAGACCCTTTTTCATCTAATACTAACAAGGCTTCTGTGGTATCGGCATTGTTTTTAATTTTTAACACACTTACCAATATGCCGTTTGCCAAGTATTTCCATTCTCTTGTTTCTGTTGACTTATATTTTACACTGGTATCTCCAGAATTTAAAATGAGCTGTTTTAGTAGTCCTTTTTCGTTGTATACATATTCCATTTTATTGTCAATACCATTACTAAAGGATTGTGTTTTTTTTAATTTGCCAAGTTCAAAAAAACTGGTTACTTGGTTCTTCTTTCCAGCAATTGTACTTGAAATGGTAACGAGTTTTTTTCCGTCGATGCTCAAACTTTGTTCTAATGAAAATCCTTCAGTTGGTGTATTGTCTTGTTCAAAACTAGTAGCAACAACTTTTTTTACTTTATTAGTGCGTAATATTTGATAATTCTGGTTGCCTTGCTGTGTAGCTATTATATCATTAAAATAGTATTGACCATAACCTACACCACTAAATAAAACGGCTAATAGCGCCAATAAAATTTTCATACTTCTTATTTGGTATCAAATGTACAGGTAGCAGAAACAAAAGTCAAATTATGCGGTATTTAAAATTATGGCCTAAAGCCTAGAGTTCTGTATTTTTAATGGAACCTTAACAGCAAAAACGTATTAAAACTTTATATGGAACCAGTAGCCAACAGTTTTTTAGCCTTAGTAAAAATAATGGATGAGTTAAGAGCGCAATGTCCTTGGGATAAAAAGCAAACCATTCATACCCTCCGACCTTTAACCATTGAGGAAACCTATGAGTTAGCAGATGCCATTACTGATAACGATTGGAAAGGCGTGAAAGAAGAGTTAGGCGATTTATTACTGCATTTACTTTTCTATGCAAAAATTGGAACCGAAGAAAATAAATTTACCCTACAAGAAGTGATTGAAGGCATTAGCGCCAAGTTAATTCATCGACACCCACATATTTATAGCGATGTAAAAGTGGCGGATGAAGAAGAAGTAAAACGTAATTGGGAAAAATTAAAAATAAAAGAAGGCAAAACATCCGTGCTAGGAGGGGTTCCACCATCATTACCCGCTATTGTAAAAGCCACCCGAATTCAAGAAAAAGCAAAGCAGGTAGGTTTTGAATGGGATAATAAAGAAGATGTTTGGGCCAAGGTTAAAGAAGAAATGGATGAATTGCAAGAAGCGATTCAAACAAAACAACAAGCAGACATAGAAGAAGAATTTGGGGATGTTTTATTCAGTTTGGCAAATTATGCACGGTTTTTGCAAGTAGATGCTGAAGGTGCTTTGGAAAAAACGAATAAAAAATTCATTCGCCGTTTTCAAGAGATGGAAAAAATTGCCATAGCAACTGGAAAGTCTTTGTCTGAAATGACTTTATTAGAAATGGACAGTATTTGGAATGAGGTTAAACAACAAATGAAACAAAATTGATAGCAACACTTAAAAGAAGTATTTACAAACACGGCTACTTGATTATCACAGCAGCCTGGTTGTATACACTATCCTTTATTTTTATCAATTATTGGAGTTACAATGCGTCTCCCCAAAAAGTGAAAGCGAACCTCGAGCAAAAGCTTTCGGTATCTGAAAAAAAAATACAATCCTTTTTTGCAGATACCGCTTTATTGAAAGACCTACTGCATGCTTAAGACCTTTTTTGGTGTTGTTCCAATAAAAAACGTTCAAATTCGGTTAATGAATAGCTACTTAAATTTTTATTAGGTGTCAATCCTGCTTTCTGCGCAACCAATACGCCGTATTTGCAGTCTAAATAGCCTTCTATGGAGTGGGCATCTGGATTAATGGAAATGATAGCGCCTTTGTTTAAAGCCCGCTCAATCCATCTCCAATCAATATCTAGCCTTCTTGGATGTGCATTCAGTTCTATTACCACATCATTTGCTACACAGGCGTCAATAATTTTTGCATGATCAACTGGGTATCCGTTACGGCTTAACAATAATCTGCCAGTTAAATGACCAAGAATAGAGGTGAAAGGATTTTCTATGGCATTAAGTAAGCGCATCATTGCTTTTTCTTCGGTCATTTTTAAATTGCTGTGTACCGAGGCAATTACCAAATCAAAACTACTTAGTACCTCATCGCTATAATCTAAACTGCCATCATTTAAAATATCGGACTCAATACTTTTAAAAATTCTAAATGGGGCCAACTGTTTGTTTAGCGCATCAATTTGCTGTTGTTGTGCAAAAATGCGTGCTTCTTTTAACCCATTTGCATAAAAGGCAGATTGAGAGTGGTCGCTAGTTACTAAATATTGGAGGCCTTGTTCAATTGCCGCTTTTGCCATTGCTTCTATAGTAGTAGCTCCATCACTCCAATTACTATGGCTATGAATGATTCCTTTTATATCGGTTGTTTGTATGCATGGTTTTAGGGATGCATTTTTTGCAAGTGTTAAAATCTCTTTTGTTTCACGTTGATAAGCGGGAACAAAAGCAAAACCAAATGATTCAAAAATTGCTTCTTCTGAATGATATTCTTTTTGATTGTTCCAGTTGGTTAGGGTTTTCCATTCTTGTAAAAAATCTTCACTTGAACTTGTTTCAAATAGTGTTGAAATAAATAATTCAGGGCTAGAAATATGAAAAATTAGCTCAATTTGTTCGGGTCCTTTACACGAAAAAATATTTTCAAAAATATTTTCAAAAACGAAGCTTTGGGCGCCCAAAAAGGCCATTATTTCGTTTTTCGGGGTTGTAGTGACCCAACTTAGCTGGCTAATAATCTCTGCCTGTTGCTTGAAATTTCCGGTAATTGAAAACAAATAATTGGGAAAAATATTTTGTAAACTAGTAGTTAATTGCGTTGCATAAGATTCAATTTGTTGGTACAAGAAACTACCTTGACTACCCATGTAAAATTCAATTGCCTCCTTAATATTTTGCTGAGATTTTGCGCCAAAACCTTTGTAAAGTGTTAACCTGTTTTCACTGCAAGCATATAATAATTCACCAATTGTTTCTATTTCTAATTCTTTCCAAATAGTAGCAATTTTTTTTGGACCGATACCTTTTATACTAAGCATTGTTAAAATTCCTTCTGGTGTTTTTTGAAGGTATTCTTGTAACAGTGCAAGCGTGCCTGTTTGTAATTGTTCAACAATTTTTTTTGCAATGGCATCGCCAATTCCAATAATGCTACTCATTTTTTCTGGCGGCATTTCTGTTAATTGCATTGGAAGCTTTTCTATTGTGAAAGCCGCAGTAGTATAGGATTTGGTCTTAAAACTGTTTTCGCCATGTATATCCATTAGTTTTCCAAGAAGCGAAAAATTATCGGCTATTTCATAATTATCCATAGAAAAAAATTAGAAGTTTTTGGCGAAGGTAGAAAATAAAAAAGTCTCAGGTAAAAACCTGAGACTTAAACTATTCGTGCTAGAAATAATGGTTAAATTATTTCTTTGCAGCTTTCTTAGCAGCTTTTTTAGGAGCAGCTTTCTTTGCAGCCTTTTTAGGAGCAGCAGCTTTTTTAGGAGCAGCGGCTTTTTTAGGAGCGGCCTTTTTTGCAGCAGCTTTTTTAGGAGCAGCTTTTTTTGCAGCAGCTTTTTTAGGAGCAGCCTTCTTTGGTGCAGCAGCTTTTTTAGGAGCGGCTTTCTTTGCAGCGGCTTTTTTAGGAGCGGCTTTTTTTGCAGTTGCCATGTTTTAGAATTTAAATGGTTAGTAAATAATAACCTAAAAATAAAAACTTATTTGCAAATGCAAAAACTTTTTTTTAAGCAGAGGCCGAAATAGCCAAAACAGACACGGTTGATTTGTCGTTTTTACCTTTTTTGAACTCAACTACACCATCTGTTAATGCAAACAATGTAAAGTCTGTTCCCAAACCAACATTTTTACCTGGATGGTATTGCGTTCCTCTTTGACGGACGATGATATTTCCAGATATTGCTGGTTGACCACCGTAGATTTTTACGCCAAGACGTTTGCTATGTGAATCGCGACCGTTCTTTACACTACCTTCACCTTTTTTGTGTGCCATAAAATACTTTTTAGAATTTTTTTATTGTGGTTTTTACAACAAGACAATCGATTTTAAAATCAAGTATCCCGTTTAGCAGTAGACTGTTTTAAGATATTAAGCGATGCTTTCTATCTTAATTCTAGTATAATGCGTTCTGTGTCCGTGCTTTTTACGGAAGCCCTTCCTTCTCTTCATTTTGAAGGCGATTACTTTCTCGCCTTGCACCAAAGCACTAATGATTTCTGCTTTCACAATAGCTTTTACATCGCTACCTACAGAGATCGTGCCGCTGTTGTCTACCAACAAAACGTCACTAAATTCTACCTTGTCACCGGCATTACCTTGCAAGTGCGGAACATACAAACTTTGACCTGTTTGTACTTTAAATTGTTGACCTGCGATTTTTACAACTGCTAACATAGCTTTCCAAAATTAGGACGGCGAAGGTAGTGATTTGACTCGAATTCTAACAAACATTTCGTAAATAAATTTGTGCTTTTTTCTAATTAGCCTAAAAATATGGCCAATTACTATAAAATTTGTTGATTTTAAGTGTAAGAAGCCCCGAGTACACCTATTTTTGCGGAATAAATCGCCAAGCATAAGCCACGCCCATGAATTTGAAATCATTATTAGCACGGCCTTTTGCCAATTACATTCACAATAAGACTAAAAAAAGCATCTTAACCGCGGTGGAAGACCAAGAGGCTATTTTGAAATACCTCCTTAAAAATGGCAAACAGACCGATTTTGGTAAAGACCACCAATTAGCCAATGTATCGAGTCATGAGGCATTTATTCAAGCCGTACCCATTCGTGACTACGAACAAATGAAGCCTTATATAGAAAAGGTAAAAGAGGGCAAGCACAATGTATTATGGAAGGGAAAGCCCATTTATCTGGCCAAAACTAGTGGTACTACCAGTGGGGTAAAATATATTCCCATCACCAAAGAATCTATACCTAATCATATTAATACGGCCCGAAATGCCCTATTGTGCTATATGTCCGAAACAGGCAATACTGCATTTGCCAATGGTAAAATGATATTTTTAAGTGGTTCACCCGAGTTAGAGAGGTTGGCTGATATTCCAACAGGTAGGCTTAGCGGGATAGTAAACCACCATATTCCGAGTTATTTACGCTCAAACCAATTGCCTTGTTACGAAACCAATTGTATCGAAGACTGGGAAACCAAATTAGACGCCATCGTTGCAGAAACGCTCAACAAGGATATGACCCTAATTAGTGGGATTCCTCCTTGGATGCAGATGTATTTTGACCGACTCATTGAAAAAACAGGTAAAAAAATAGGTGATTTGTTTCCAAATTTTAGCCTAATGGTTCAAGGAGGGGTAAATTTTGAACCTTATCAGTCTAAATTATTTGAAAGCATTGGCAAAAAAATAGATACTATAGAATTGTTTCCTGCAAGCGAAGGATTTTTTGCCTTTCAAGACACGCAAGAGGCTCCTGGTTTATTGTTAAACACCAATAGTGGGATTTATTTTGAATTTGTACCTGCTGCGGAAATTTTTAATGAACACCCAACAAGGTTAAATTTAAAAGACGTAAAACTTGGCGAGAACTATGCGTTAATTATTAATAGTAATGCAGGTTTATGGGGATATAATTTAGGAGATACAGTGAAATTCGTAAGCCTTGCACCCTATAGAATTATAGTAACCGGACGGATTAAACATTTTATTTCTGCCTTTGGCGAGCATGTAATTGGTGAAGAAGTTGAAGCTGCATTATTGAAAACCATTGCTCAATTAGGAGGTGTAGTTACAGAGTTTACAGTGGCACCTATGATACAACAAGGCCAAGGAAAGAGTTGCCACGAATGGTTTATTGAGTTTGAAAAAATGCCAGACAACTTGGCCAATTTTGCCGAACTACTCGATCAACAGCTGCGAGAAAAGAATGTGTATTACGATGATTTGATTCGCGGTAATATCCTACAAAAGCTTTTAATTAGCCCAGTTCAAAAAAATGGATTTATCGATTACATGAAATCAATTGGTAAGTTAGGCGGACAAAATAAAGTGCCTAGACTGAGTAATGACCGACTGATTGCAACAGATTTACAAGCATTTTTAGTTAAATAATGGAATAGAACGGGGATAAATAAACCCAGTTTACCCACAGATTCGCGTATTTTGCGCTCATCTTTGAAGAAGAGAAAAATTGAACAATGACGCAAAAAAGAATAGCCATATTTGGATCAACCGGTTCAATCGGTACCCAGGCACTCGATGTAATAGCCGCTCACTCCGATTTATTTAGTGCAGAAATTTTAACGGCACAATCAAATGATGCTTTGTTAATTAAACAGGCACTACAATTCAATCCGAATATTGTAGTAATTGGTGATGAAAAAAAATACCTCATGGTTAAAGAAGCATTGGCCTCTACCAGCGTTAAAGTATTTGCAGGCGAAAAAGCATTAGAAGAAGTAGCAGGACTAGATTGTTATGATATGATGTTAGCAGGTATTGTTGGCTACGCAGGACTACGACCTACCCTACAAGCAGTGGGTATGGGCAAAGCAGTAGCCTTAGCAAACAAAGAAACATTGGTAGTTGCTGGTGATATTGTAATGCAAAAAGCACGTGAGAATAGGGCCGCCATTATTCCAGTAGATAGTGAGCACTCAGCCATTTTTCAGTGTTTGATAGGAGAGGGAAATAATCAGATCGACAAAATTATTTTAACAGCCAGTGGTGGTCCGTTCTTGGGTAAAAAGCCTAATTTTTTGGTGACAAAAATAACCATTGACTCTGCAACCCTTATGAATAAAGGGCTTGAGATGATTGAAGCCAAATGGTTATTTGATTTAACACCCCAACAAATACAAGTTGTTATTCATCCGCAAAGTATTGTACATAGTATGGTGCAATTTGAAGATGGAAGCATTAAAGCGCAAATGGGTTTACCCGATATGAAATTGCCTATACAATATGCACTTGCATTTCCAAAGCGTATCGTAAATAATTTTCCACGATTAGATTTTAAAAAACAACACGCGCTTTCATTTGAAGAACCCGATATAAAAACATTTAGAAATTTGGCATTGGCAACAGAAGCTTTAAACAAAGGTGGAAATATGCCATGTATTTTAAATGCGGCTAATGAAATTGTAGTCTATGCATTTTTACGCAATAGAATAGGTTTCTTAGATATGACTGAGGTTATTCAACAGGCTATGCAAAAAATAACGTTTATTGAAAAGCCAACTTTAGAAGAGTATTTTGAAACCGATGGCGAGGCACGTAACTTTGCCGCTTCTTTAATACACATGTAATTAACCCATTTTTAAGTGTTTTATTAAATTAAATTCCTTCGGGATAGTATATGGTAAATTTTTTGGTTATTGATTGGATAAGTACGGGCATAAAAACTGCACAGTTTATTATGTCGTTTTCTATTTTAGTTGTTTTGCACGAATTAGGACATTTTATTCCTGCAAGACTATTTAAATGCAGGGTAGAAAAGTTCTATTTATTTTTTGATCCTTACTTCAGTTTGTGGAAAAAGAAAAAAGGCGATACCGAATACGGACTTGGCTGGATACCCTTTGGCGGCTATGTAAAAATTTCAGGAATGATAGACGAAAGTATGGACAAAGAGCAAATGAAATTGCCACCAGCTCCGTATGAATTTCGTGCAAAACCAGCTTGGCAAAGACTAATTATTATGGTTGGTGGTGTTGTAGTAAACATTATTTTAGCAATTGTAATTTTTATAGGAATTACATGGGTGTGGGGAGAACAATATTTACCAGCAAAAAATGTACAATATGGCGTACATGCCGATTCATTGGCCAAAAGTATTGGTATAATGGATGGTGATAAAATTGTTTCAATCGATGGAAAAATTGTAGAAGATTTTGGTACCATCGTTCCAGAAATTATTACAACAGATGCTAAAAAAATTCAGATAGAAAGAAACGGTGCAAAGCTTGATATTAGTGTTCCTGATGGATTAATTAAAAATCTATTTAAAACAAAAAAGGGTAGAGAACTCGCATCAGAATTTGTAACGATTCAATATCCTGCTATTGTAGATTCTGTTGCAAAAACAGCGGTGTTTACAAAAAATAAATTTCAAAAAGGCGACCAGTTGATTGCGTTTAACAATAAGCCTTTCAACTACTTTCACGAATACGAAGCTTTGAATAAAGGCTATGCAGATTCTGTTGTAAGCTTTACAGTGCTCAGACAAAAAGATACTGTAGATGTACGCGTTTTATTAAACAACAAAGGTGCGGTAGGATTTTTTAGAAAATCGCCCTATGCAATTTTTGGTAGTGTAACCAAAACCTATACATTGGCGCAAGCCATTCCAATGGGCTTTTCGCATTGCTTTGAAACACTAGACAGATACATTACTGGCATCAAACAAATATTTACAGGCAAAGTAAATGCGAGTGAATCTTTGGGTAGTGTAATTAGTATTGGTAATACGTTTCCTGGTGTTTGGGATTGGCAAAAATTCTGGACATTAACGGGTATTTTTTCTATCATCTTAGCCTTCATGAACATTCTTCCCATTCCAGCACTAGATGGTGGACATGCTTTGTTTACATTGTATGAAATGATTACAGGTCGTAAACCTGGCGATAAGTTTATGGAGTATGCACAAATGGCTGGCATGGTATTGTTACTAGGATTAATGGCCTATGCCTTGGGGTTATATTTTTGGCTATTATTTAAGTAAGCTTATTTATAGAGTTGAACCATTAGGTTTAGCTTTGCAATAATAACAACCATGGGGTCGTATTGGTTTCGACAGCATATGTCACGGTTGGTGTAAGCATGCAGTGCGTTGGATAATTAGCACTTTAATCTGAATATTCAAACTTCAAATGGCAATACTCAGTATGCCATGGCTGCTTAATCAGTGATTAAGTAACCATTCGGGCCGCGGCTAAGGTTCGCCTGTTACCTCTTGCTGCCGCCGACTCAAAACAAAAGAGGATGCTGTAACAGAAGGCTGTGACTGTTGCTTAAGACTATTCAGCTAAGCGCTAGGTTGGTTGGTTTCTTTCCTGCTTAGTGCCTACAATTAATAAGAAAATAAGCATGTAGAAAGCCAATGGTTGCGATGTTTGGACAGGGGTTCGACTCCCCTCGACTCCACATTTATTAAGAGAGGTAATCTTTAAAAAAGGTTACCTCTTTTGTTTTTAATGGACTATTCAGTAGCCTTCTAAAACGCTAAACTTTACGATTCGCTAAAAGTTTAGAAAGGTCATGACGGTTTTGTAAATTCAGCCAGGTTTCTGCTGTAATACCTAAAAGGTCTTGCAATTTTAATGCTAGTGATGCCGATATATTGCGTTTTCCTTTAAATAATTCACTTAAATGTCCTGGTTGGATACCAAGTTTATTTGCAACTTGAATTTTAATTAGTTGGCGTTCTTCTATTTCATCTTTTAAAATTTCGCCTGGATGCGTAGCAATTTTAGCGTAATTCGATTGACTTGATTGTTTTATGAATGTGCTTGTTTTCAAACTTGCATTTTTTTATTCTACAATTTACCAAAATTTGGTAAAAAATTGCTCTTTCTAAGAATTAATAATATTAGAAATTAATATCTAATGAGATATGCAAATACGCTAAAATGATTTTATAAGTATAACAAAATGAAATTTCCAATTTTTAAGCCAATCAACAAAATCGCTTAAATTGTAGCTTATGAAAAAAGGCCAATTGAAAAACAACAAATTTGATTTTAATTTTTATTTTTTTGCTAAACTCATTTTCATTACAGTAAGTGGCTTTTTTTTCTGCAACAGTTTTGCACAATCAACAAAATTAAAACAGCCCAATATTGTTTTTTTATTAGTAGATGATATGGGTTATGGCGAGTGTGGATTTAATGGCGGAAAAGAAATTAAAACACCCAAAATTGATCAGCTTGCAAAGGATGGTGCTGTATTAGAAAACAATTATGTTCAGCCTGTTTGTTCTCCTACACGCGCTTGTTTATTAACTGGCCGATATCCTACGCATACTGGTATTTATGGTGTTATTTGGCCAGGTGCTGCTTGGGGCTTGCCGCTTAATGAAAGAACTTTGCCCGAGGCATTGAAAGCTGCAGGCTATTATACGGCAATCACAGGTAAATGGCATTTAGGAGATTTCGACAAAGCCTATCAACCAAATGCGCGTGGCTTCGACTATCAATACGGTCATTTTTTTGGCAATCTCGATTATTTCACACATATCCGTAACAACCAATTAGATTGGTATAGGAATGGACAAACACTAAAAGAAGTAGGCTATACAACGCATTTAATTGCTAAGGAAGCATGTAAAATAATTGAAACATCCAATCGTTCAAAACCACTTTTTTTATATGTACCATTTAACGGAATTCATAGTCCCTATCAAGTTCCTGATAATTATTTAAAACCTTATTCGAATTTAACAGGCGATCGTCAAAAACTGGCCGGCATGTTGGCTGCGGTAGACGAAGCGATTGGGCAAATTTTTGCTGCATTAGACAAAGCGGGTTTAAGAGAAAATACACTTATTGTTTTTTCGAGCGATAATGGCGCGCCGCCTCCTGGTAATAATTCGCCGCTACGTGATTTTAAAGCCACTGTTTATGAAGGAGGTATTAGAGGTGCTGCTTTTGTAAATTGGCCCGGTCGTGTTGCTGCTGGATTGCGTATTACAGAAGCCATGCACACAGTTGATTGGTATCCTACTTTAATTCAATTGGCTGGAGGATCTATTAAACAAACGCTGCCAATTGATGGTAAAAATGTTTGGCCAATGATTACAAAAAAAACTAAATCTCCACATGATGCCATTTTATCTGTTTCTACAAAAGGTCCTATGCTTGCAGCCATTAGAATGGGTGATTGGAAACTCATTGTTTTAAATACCGACTCAGTTACTGCAAAAAAGAAAGCCAATATTAAGTACGAGCCTATTGCATTATTTAATTTATTAGACGATGCTAGCGAATCAAAAAATCTAGTAAAACAATTTCCTGATAGGGTTTTAGCCATGCGCAAGCGACTTGTTGAAATGCTAAAAGGTGCTGTTCCTTCTGGTGCTATCGGAAAAAATGAATCAGAATCCGAATAAGCATTCTTGCACTGAATATATGGTAGAACTATATTTTTTGTATAAAGTACTGCTTAAAAGCCAGCGCCTTTTTTTCAATAAATTTCCATGAAAAATAGCCAAATATAAATGCACCGATAGTGCTCAAAACAAACAGTAGCAAGGTGCTTGGCCGATATAAATAAATAATAAATTGTTGCAGCGGAAATGCGTACAAATAAATACCATACGAAGGGTCGCCTAATTTTTCGTGCACCCATGTTGCAAATCCGTTTGTTTTTTTACCTAAATAAATCACTAAAAAAGGCAGTGTAAAATATATTACAGTATGCCCCCAATTGGTATAGGTGGCAAACAATAATGCCAGTAACATAATCATTGCAATACTATTTTTTGCAGGCAATGCTTCCCATTCAAAACAACTTAGTAAAGAACCCATAATAAAATAAGGTCCTAAGTCAAATAGGGCATCTAATGGAATAAAAAATCTGGTGTTGATAGCCCAATCTTTACAAAATAAATCAATAGCAACAAATCCTACAAAAATCAAACCCAATGAAACTTTCAGTATTTTTTTATTTGATTTAATAAAAAAAAGCGAGAGTATGAATAGATAAAAGAAAAACTCATATTCAATTGTCCAAAGTGAACCATTAACAGCATTGGATGTCTGTGCTGTAAAAATTCCCGGTATAAAAAAATGAGGCTTAAATAAAATAACATTGCCTAAAAAATAGGCGTAAATGTCTTTATTCTTAAAAAACGAAGGCAATGTACTTGGGTAAATAAAATATACCGACACAAGCGTTACAAGCAAAACAATAGCTAGCGCAGGAAAAATACGCAAGACCCTTTTTATTAAGTATTCTGTTATAGTGTTACTTGCTAGCATACTTTTAAAAATCAAATAGCCGCTAATAATAAAAAAACCCTTCACCCCAATAAATGAAAAAAGAAAGGTATGATTGGTTAACTCAAATAAAGGATCAGTGGCACCCGCTCCATTTAAAAAATAGGAATGAGATATAATTACAAACCATGCAAATAATATTCGCAGTAGGTCAAAATTATTTGCTTGCCTTATAGGTAATTGGGCCTTCATTTCCACTTTTTTTATACTAACAAATATATCTTTATTAGGCAATAAAGGATAAATTTGTATTGTCTTGACATGAAATAACTTTTTAAAAAAGCCATATGCAAAAGAAATTGAACTTATTGTTTTCACTATTAGCAATGCTAGTACCTTTTAGTGTTGTGTTTGCTTTTACATCAAATGATGATAGTGATAAACTAGAAGGTCGCTGGGATTTGACAGTAAATATTGGCAAACGAAACGTACCATCTTGGCTAGAAGTTCGTCATTCTGGTATTAGAACTTTGGTAGGACATTTTGTTGCAGATGGGGGAAGTGCCCGTCCAATTTCTGAAGTGTTTTTTAAGGATGGAAAAATGTCATTTACAATCCCGCCACAATGGGATGATACAAAAAATCCATTGGTGGTTGAAGGCGAATTAAAAAACAACCAATTAACCGGAACAATGATTAGCCCTGATGGTAGGCATTTTACTTACACAGGTGTTCGTGCGCCAAAATTATTGCGCGAAAAAGAACCTGTTTGGGGTAAGCCAGTAAAATTATTTAATGAAAAAAATTTAGAGGGATGGAACACCTTTGGTAAAAAGAATCAGTGGATAGTAGAAGAGGGTATTTTAAAAAGTCCGCGTTCTGGTGCCAACATTAGAACTGATAAAACATTTAATGACTTTAAACTGCATATTGAATTTAAATACCCTAAGGAGAGCAATAGCGGCGTTTATTTGCGCGGAAGGTACGAGATTCAAATTGCAGATAGTAAGGGCAAGGACCCTCTTAATATTGAATTTGGAGGCATCTATGGATTTATTGACCCATTAGAGATGATGGCCAAAGATCCTGACGAATGGCAGTCTTTCGATATTGTATTAGTTGGAAGGCTTGTTACAATAGTAGCAAATGGCAAAACAATTATTTACAAACAAGAAATTCCAGGTATAACAGGAGGAGCAATTGATGCCAATGAAGCAGAGCCGGGCCCTATCATGATGCAAGGAGACCATGGGTCTATAGAATTTAGAAATATCATTTTAACGCCAGCAAAATAAATTGTTCAAAACCAGACATCAAGAAAATAAATCCATAATGGCTTTGCCTTTACCATCTGGGGTGGTATAAAATGGTCTTTTTTCTACGAGATAATGTTTGTCTTCTCTGGTCAATATATGCCGGGTTCTCAATGGTTTTACAAGGACGTTCATCAGCAGTTTTTCCGTAGACATTTCCTTTTTTCATTCCGCCACCAAATAATAGTATGGAACCTCCCTCTGTAAAATGACGATGCATGCCATAATTTTTAATATCTTGGATGATATCGGGTTGGTTCACTTGTTCTTGCACTTTTAAATCAGGACGTCCTTCCACCATCATGTCTCTACTAAATTCACTGGCTAAAATTATCAGGGTTCGATCTAATCTGCCAGAACGATCTAGGTCTTTGATTAATTGAGCAACTGGGCCGTCAATTTGTTTTTTCAAATCCACCATTCGCGTGTGTCCATTATCGTGTGTATCCCAATTTTTGAATGGCTCGTATTCTGTTGTGACACTAATAAATCGGGCACCTTGTTCTGTTAGTCTGCGCGCCATCAAACAACCTAGTCCAAATTTTCCGGTATTATAAATATCATAACTTTCTTTTGGTTCCTTTGTGAGGTCGAATGCTGCTGCTTCAGGAGACCGAAGTAACTGATACGCTTGTTCCATAGACCTTCTCAAAGATTCTTTTTGGTAGTCACTACCAAACTCACCTATTGCAGTGTCGCTCATTAACTCATTGTACAATTGGTTTCTTTTTTCAAACCTACTTGATGTCATCCCAATAGGTGGTTTTACGCTTTCAAGTCCTGCCGTAGGATCGGGTATGAGAAAGGGACCAAATTCGTTACCCAAAAAACCTGCTGTATGAAATGCTTTTAATTCTTCTGCTTCGCCCAAATTAAATCGTTGGCCAATATTTATAAAGGCTGGAATAACTGGATTTACAGGTCCTAATTCTTTGGCAATCCAAGCGCCTATATGTGGAGCGGCAACCTGTTGTGGGGGCTTGTAACAAGTATGCCAATGAAACTGGTGGCGTGAGTGTAAAATATGCCCTAAATCGCCTGCAACATAAGATCGTAGTAAGGTTCCTTTATTCAATACCTTTCCTATGGATTGTAACCCTTCCGAAAAATAAATATCATCTAATACAGTGGGTAACGATTTGAAAGTACTGAGTACATCATTTGCTTGCATCCCTTTTGTAAATGGTGTAAATTTTTTGGGATCAAAAGTATCGGTATGCGCCATCCCTCCAGCCATCCATAAAAGAATAACGGTATCTGCACTTGAAGTGATTTTATTGCCATTGCAAGAAGTTAAAAAACTACTCAAAGGTGCACCTGCGGTAAGAGCGGCAATAGTTGCTGCACTGGTTTTTTTTAAAAAATCTCGTCGGTCCCAAGCGTGATTCATACACAAAGTGGTTTAAAAAACTAGTATATAATTTGAAATTCCGGTAATAATAAAATGACCCAAAATAAATCTTGTATAGATTCAACTGCAGGATTTTCACCCAATATTTTTTTTGCAATTTGGTATTCATTTGGCTTCGCTTCTCTTTGTAGTGCACGCCAATATATTTCATGAATAATGGTATCGCTTGATACATATTTTTGCTTCCAATTTTCTGCTCCTTTTTTCAGCATCTTATTAAACCTTTCTCCATTGGTAAGTTCTAGTGCTTGTAAAAGGTTTGCTTGAGATTCTCTACTTGTGATAACTGTTTCTCTGTTAGGCCTCCCTAATGCAGTTAAAAATGGGTTATTAGCAACCAAGGCTGCACGGGTAAAAGGATATATAGTTGTATCGTATTCTACTAAGTATTTGGGTTTATACTTGCGCATTGAATCATAAAAAAGTGGCCCAATTACAGCACCTGCTGCATCTGCAAATTGTTCTGCTGTCATTCTTTTTCGAAGTATTCCAGTGAATTTGTATTCTGCTGAAACTATTTTTGCGGGGTCTTTAAATCCAACTGAAGGAAGTTGATAAGTATTAGAAGTAGTAATCAGGTATATTAATTCTTTAATGTTTGATTTGTTTTGTTGGAAATTGAAAGCCATCCAATCTAATAAATCTTGGCTCCAGGGTTGGTTGTCCATGATATCTACAGGTTCAATTAATCCACGACCCATTAACTGTGCCCAAATTCTATTCACAAGCGTTCTGTATAGCCTGCCATTTTCGGGCTTCACAATATTATCGGCAAGTTGCGAAAGTTTAATTAATCTCTTAGCACTACTGTCGATTGTACCAAGTTCTTTCCAAGGTATTCTTGCATTGGTAAATTTGCCCGTTGGTTTATCACAGCGATTAATTTCTAGAGAAGTATCTGAAAAAATATTTGCAAAAGCATAGGCGTCTTCTAATTTCCAATCGCTAACAAAACTGTTATGACAAGAGGCGCATTTTAAATTTAGACCCAAAAAAACTTGTGATATATTCTGTGCTGCTTGTATTTCTGTTCTTTGACTAGCATTCACTACACCTCTCCATTTTATGCCTTCAATAAATCCTTTCGACGCATCAGTTGGGCGTATCAATTCTTTTACAAAAAGATCATAAGGTTTATTGGATTGCAATGATTTGTATAACCAGTCTGTTATATTAAATCGTCCTCTTGTAATATAGCCAGTTCCTGTGTAGTCATTTCTTAAAGCATCATTCCAAAAACTTAGCCAGTGTGTTGCATAAGTATCTTTTTGATTTAATAATTTTCTTACCCATAAAGCTCTTTTATCTTTTCGTTTATCTTGTACAAAATTTTCAAGTTCTTTTGGGGTAGGAAGTAATCCTATAATATCTAGATAAATTCTTTTTAAATAAGTTCTATCATCAACAACAGTTGGCCAGCTAATTCTATTGGTGTTGAAATACTTGTTTGTAAATAAGTCTACAGGATTTGTAAGT
>JAPLEL010000167.1 GCA_026391415.1 Bacteroidota bacterium | reverse complement strand
GTCCATATCCTTCATTAGCCATGGGCTATGTAAGTTGGACAATTGTGGACGACAAAAATGTTTAGAGGTTTCAAAATCGGCCAGTCCTCGTTGAACCAATATGCTACAAAGCGTTTTATTGATATTTAAATCAGCCTGTAATTTGGCTATGTTGGGCTCGTTGGTGGGTAATATTTTCCATCTTTTCTGCATCAATATTTTCTATCGGTTGTGTAGAGTACTAATTCTTCTAAAGCCTCACGAATAGAACTATTTGGGAATTCATGTAAAATAGCCATGGCCTCGTTTCTAAAAGTTTCCATTTTTTCTGTTGCGTATTTTATTCCTCCTGCTGCAACTACACTATCTATTACAAATTGTACTTTCTCTTTATTGGTATTCTCATTTTTTATAATATAAATGAGTTGTTTTTTTAAACTGGCACTGCAATTATTTAGTGTATAAATTAAAGGCAGGGTGAGTTTTTTTTCTTTAATATCATTGCCCGTTGGTTTGCCTATATTGGCATTGCCATAATCGAATAAATCATCTTTAATTTGAAATGCCATTCCTACTTTTTCACCAAAGCATCGAAGTTTTTCTACTTTAATAGGATCTTCAAAAGTGGTGGATGCACCTGCAGCACAAGCTGAAGCTAATAAGGAAGCTGTTTTGCCATTAATTATTTCGTAATAAACAGATTCGTTGAGATTGAGGTTTCGAGCTTTTTCTATTTGCAATAATTCGCCTTCACTCATTAGCCTAACAGCTTCTGATAAGATTCTTAAAACTTCGTGGTCTTTATTATTTAAAGAGAGTAAGAGGCCTTTTGATAATAAGTAGTCACCAACAAGTACCGCAATTTTATTCTTCCAGAGTGCATTAATAGAAAAGTAACCCCTTCGCTCATTAGCCTCGTCCACAACATCGTCGTGAACTAGCGTTGCGGTATGCAATAGTTCTACCAAGGACGCTGCGCGATAACTACTATCGTTTATTTCTCCTCCGAGTCTTGCACATAATAAAACAAACATGGGGCGTAATTGCTTACCCTTTCGTTTTACAATGTATTGCATTATTCGGTCTAATAAAGCCACCCTACTTTTTACCGCCTCTCTGAAATGTGCTTCAAAAAGAATCAGCTCTTTGGATATAACCTGTTTAGCTAGCTTCATACCTAAAATAAGTGCAATATAGCACGGTTAAGAATAATAATGGGTTTCTATGCAACGATTGATGGATAAAATGGGTCTTAATAACGATATAAATAGGTTAATTTTTTGTAATAACTCTTCTTTATCAAACACAATTCATATTATTGCAGTAAATATTGGTAATACAATTTTCATTACTTAACATTCATCTATTATGACAAGCAAAAAATTATTATTAGCAGCAGCTTTAATTGTCTTTTTTCAGACAATTGGTATGGCACAAACTGATTGGGGATGGAATTGGAAGGATAGCTCTAAAGTTCCAACCAAATCATTACCTCAATACAATGAGTTTTTAAACAATCAAACACCTTACCCTGCAAAGCCTCGCGATCAGTGGGAATTAGGTATTGGAGTGGGTGTTCCTTTTTTAGCTTCTGATTTAAGTTCAAAAGCCGGATTCGGTGGTACTGTTACTTTGCGTAAAGCATTGAATCATACATTTTCTTTAAGGCCTTATTTCTCGTATTATTCAATTAATGGAACAAAGAAAACTGCTGTAACAAGTCCTGCAACTTATAATTACAAGCATACTTCAAGCCATTTTGGATTTAACTTATTAACCTCTTTAAATACTACAAGCTATTATAGAGGAAATCCAAAAGTAAATATTTATGCAATTACTGGTATGGAGGTTTCTTCTAATCAATTGAAGCAAGATATTTTAAGTAACGGATCTTACACAGCCTATAATCCTTCTAGCAATAGTAATACCATTTCTGCAAGTGCAACAAAAGCAAGCATTTTTGGATTCAATGTGGGAATGGGTGCAGCTTTGAAATTAAGCAACAATGTAAACTTAGCTTTTGAGGTTATCAACACATTAACTAATTACGATTATTTAGAAGGCTATACTAGTAATGCTAGTAATGCTTATGATGCATGGTGGTATGGTGGTTTGAAATTAAACATCAATTTGGGTAAAAAATCTAAGCGTATACAACCATTGTATTGGATTAATCCTAATAATTATGTTTATTCAGAAATCAACAAGCCTTCTCACATGAAACTGCCAAAAACAGTACTTCCTGATGGAGATAAAGATGGTGTAACTGATCAGTTTGATCTTGAGCCAAATACACCAGCTGGTGCGCCTGTAGATAGCCATGGTGTGTCGAAAGATACTGATGGTGATGGTGTTCCTGATTACAAAGACAAAGAGATTTTAACTTCTCAAAAATGTTTCCCTGTAAATACTGATGGCGTTGGTACTTGCCCTGAGCCTGCTTGTTGCAAAGAAGTAAAAGACTTAGTTGCTAACTTGAAATTTGCACCATTGGTTGAATGTAATATTGCTGCATTGCCAAGTGTTCAATTTAAAGGGAATGCAAAACTTTCTGCAGATAACGAAACTGTATTAGCTACAGCTGCTGCTAAAATCATTGCTAATCCTGGTTGTAAAGTAAAAGTGATTGGATATGGTTCAACTAGCAAATCTGCACAACAATTAAGTTGGGACAGAGTAAACGCTGTTATCAGATACTTAGTTGAAAAACAAGGTGTTTCGGAAAGCCGTTTCATTTGGTCTTATGGACAAAATGGCGATTTGAATACAGTAGATCTTCAAGGTACTACCGAAGATGGTCCTAATACGGTGCCAGCTCCTCATCCAAATTTGAAGTCTAAGAAATAATTTTCAATATTCTTTATCATAAAAAAGCAAACCTTCCAAAAGAGGGTTTGCTTTTTTATTGGATAAGTTTTTTTAAAAAGCGATAAAATTATTGGTTGAGTCGGTTAAAATGTAATTCTCCAAAGTTTTGTAATGAGGATAATTTTAAATCAGCGGCACCCCATCTTTCGTCTTTGAGTTGCGAAAAATGTGGCACTACCACACATTTCATTCGGGCTGATTTTGCAGCAATCATACCATTGAATGAATCTTCAAAACAAATACAATTAGTAGGGATGGAGTTCATTTGTAGAGCGCAATTTAAATAAACTTGTGGATGCGGTTTGCCAAAGGGTAATAAGTCGGCGGATGCGGTTGCGTGCAAATAAGGACCAATACCTGTAAGCTTTAAAACTAATTCTATCAATGCTTGAGGAGATGATGTGGCAAGCCCTATTTTAAATTGCTTGTTATAAAAGAATTCAAAAATATGAGAAAGGCCAGGCATTGTAACTGCCTTGTTTTCTATTTTTTCAAGTACTGCATTTACTATTTTAGTTGCTGCATTTTCTTGTTCTGATTCATTAATGTTAAAATAGCCAAACCACCATTTTACAAACTCTTTTGTTCTTAATCCGGTAGTAGTTAAGTATTGCGCTTCTGTAAGTGTTACTCCATACTGTTTAAACACTTGCTCGGCGGCTTCATTCCATAACGGTTCGCTGTCAATAAGCAATCCATCAATATCAAAAATTACGGTATCTAATGCCATTTTGTTTATTTAGTTGCGCAAAAATATTCCACTAGCTGATACAAAACACCTATTTTTATTTAAGTAGTGAAATTAATATAGAAAAATCAATGAATTTAGGCGAACGATTAAAAGATATTAAAATACTACGATCATTTGTTTATGCTTTGGTAGGGTTTTTATCATATCCGGGTTTGGCTTGGGTTAATCAAATAAAAATAGAAGGCACCGAGCATTTAGAAAATTTACCCAAAAAGAATGTGTTATTCGTAAGCAATCACCAAACCTATTTTACAGATGTGATTGCGTTTTTACATGTGTTCTGTGCTGTAAAATGGCGTAAAAAAAACAGATTAGGTTTGCCCTACTACTTATTGAATCCGTTTACCAATGTTTTTTTTATTGCAGCAGAAGAAACGATGAACGGAAATTTGATTAGCCGTTTATTTAAACTCGCTGGCGCTATTTCCATTAAAAGAACTTGGCGATCTGATGGTAAGGATATTGCGAGGTCTAGAGAAGAATCAGATACCCATAAAATAGACGGTGCATTGCAAAAGAGTTGGGTAATTACATTTCCTCAAGGCACCACAAAGCCATTTGCTCCAGGACGAAAAGGCACTGCACATATCATAAAAAATAATCAGCCAATTGTTGTACCTGTTGTTATCAATGGGTTTTGGAGGGCATTTAATAAAACAGGATTGTTGTTTAAGAAAAAAGGGGTAAAACTTTCTATTAGAATTAAAGCACCATTAGTAATTGATTACGCTAAATCTGTGGATTTAATTTTAGCCGAAATTATGCATGCTATTGAACAAGATGAAACCTTTAAATTAAAAGGCAAGCACCATATATTTAAGTAATTTATTTACTTATTAATCTTTGATAAATAAAGCTTTTAATTCACTTGCATCATCTGGCTTCATTTTTCCAGAAAGAATTAGTCTTAATTGTCTTCTTCTTAATGCACCTTCAAACAATCTTTTTTCTTCGTCTGTTTCAGGAATAACTGGTGGAACTAATCTTGGTTTTCCATTAGGATCAAGTGCTACAAAAGTGAAATAAGCTTCATTACTTTCGTATTTATATTGGTGCAACAAGTCTTCGCCCCATACCTTTAAGTGAATTTCCATTGAGGTATTGAATGCCCTACATACTTGTGCTTCAATATGCACCACATTGCCTAATTTAATAGGGTTTTTAAAACTTAAATGGTCTACAGAAGCAGTCATACTTGGGGTATTACAATGTTTTCCTGCGGCAATACCTGCTGCAATATCCATCCAATACATTAAACGGCCTCCCATTAAATTGCCAAAAGTGTTGGTATCGTTGGGTAATACCAATTCATTCATGATGGTAAAACTTTCAACTGCTTTTTTCCCGTCCATAGTTTTTGGTATTTGATCAAAGATACACTAGTACTTTCTTTTATACTCGCTTCTTTGTTTATATCCTTTTATACAACAATTTGTTCTAAGTCTTTTAGATAGTCATTGCTTACATCGGCCCCTATACCTGGTGAATCGGTTAATTCTAATTCCATTCCTTTATAGGCAACACCGCCAATTACAGGATCGGCTAAATGGCCTAGTAAACAAGTGTCTAAATCATAGAATTTAATATTATTGTTAGCCATTGCAAAATGCACTTTTGCAGTAAGTGCCAATCGGCTTTCTAACATGCCACCCATCATACAAGGAATACCATTGGCCTCAGCCACTTCATTGATTTTAATGGCTTCTAAAATGCCACCGCTTTTGGCAAATTTAATATTGATAAAATCACAGGCTTTGTGTTTAATTATACGAGCTGCATCATGGTGTGTAAATACGCTTTCATCTGCCATGATTGGAATAGGAGAAAGTTGCACTAGTGAAGGCAATAATTCGTCGTTCCATTTGCGCATAGGTTGTTCGCAAAATGCAACATTGTATGGGCCCATTGCTGTTAATGCCATAGCTGCATCTTCATAACTCCATCCTTGATTGGCATCAATTCGAATACCAATATTATTGCCAATTGCTGCTCGAATTTGTTTAACTCTTTCAACATCGTCTATTGCATTTTTCCCCAATTTCACTTTAATGATATTCACGCCTTTCTCTTTAAACGTAATGGCAGTTGCAGCCATTTTTTCGGGGGTATCAATACCAATGGTTAAGTCGCTTTCAATTGTTTTTTTTGATCCGCCTAAATATTGGTACAAGGGCTGGTTGGCAAGCTTTGCAGCAATATCGTACAAGGCCATATCGAAGGTGCTTTTTGCCGTATAATTTCCAGCAGTGAAAAGGTCTAGCTCTTGCATTCTTTCTTCTATTGCAAGTGGATTTTTGTTCTTCCAAACCAATGCAAAATCTTTGGCCATTTCGTAGCAGGTGTTTTGCGTTTCGCCTGCAATCATTGGGAATGCAGAACATTCTCCAACCCCAATCAAACCTTCATTAGTATGAATTCTTATAAAGATATTTTGTGCAAAATGCATCGTACCAGTAGCAATAGTAAAAGGCACCATTGGTATGGCATATTTGTAAATTTCTGTATGTGTGATGTGCATATGCGAATGTCTGATTATTTTTTTAAACGCCAATCAATGCTTATTTCTTAAATAATTTGCAACAAAAATTAATAGCGCTTGTTGATAGATTAAAATATAGAAAATGGAATCATTAAAAGACAAAAATGTAGTATTGATTGGTGCATCTGGTGGAATAGGTGAAAAGACAGTTAAATTATTAGCAGGTTCTGGTGCAAACCTATGTATTACGGGTAGGGATATGTTGAAATTGAAAGCGGTAGCTGAAATGGCAAGTATTCCACTAAGCCATGTTTTTGAAATGGATTTAGCAGACGAACTATCGGTCAGGAACTGTTTTACATTGATTCAGGCACAAATGCCTGTAATAGATATTGAGTGTAGACTGTCTTTGAATACCAATTTAGTAGGTGTTTTTTATTTAATGCAATCGGTGCTTCCTGGTATGAAAGAACAAAAAAAAGGATTAATTATTAATATTCCTGGTGTGCTAGGGAAAGTTCCTATGGCTGGTGCTGCAGCCTACAGTGCCAGCAAATTTGGATTAGTGGGGATGATGCAAAGCATTAGAGAAGAAATTAAAAGAACAGAAATTAGAATCACCAATTTGTTCCTTGGTGGGGTGGATTCTCCATTCTGGGATCATATTGATTTAAGGGTTCAGCGAGATAAAATGGTAATGGCAGAAGAAGCCGCTAAAGCCATTTGGTTTTTATGCCAACAACCTAGGTCGGGGGTAGTGAGTGAAATGGTTTTACAGCCATTTAATCACCAAGCCATTTAAGCAAATAGGGTATTGTGCAAAACCTTTTTTTTACTTACAAATACTGTTCCGATATTTGCGTTACGAACGAACGTTAGCAATGAATATTTCCTTTGAAAACACCAAAACCGCTTTTGCCTACAAAGCTAATAAAGAACTAAAAGGGGCTAGATTTTTGTTTCAAACTATGGGGTTTCCATTGTTTGTACAAATAGGCACTAGACTTACTCCTTTTTTAATGAAAACTGGATTACCAATTGATGGTTTAATTCGAAAAACAATCTTCAAACAATTTGTAGGAGGTGAAACGCTCACTGAAACAGCCGGTGTAGTTGGTACATTAGATAAGTATGATGTGCAAGTTATCCTTGACTATGGTGTTGAAGGAAAAGAAGGTGAAGAGAATTTCGATTTGGCTACCGAAGAATTTATTCGCGTAATCAACTATGCTGCAACCCAATCGAATATTCCATTCATGAGTATTAAAGTAACAGGTATTGCAAGTAATACTTTACTTGAAACTTTGAACGATGCCCCAAGACTTAGAAGTGGCATCCATGACCATGAATTAGAAATTGCAGAATGGGATCGTGTCCGTGATAGAATGTATGTGATTTGCGAAGCTGCTGCAGAAAAAAATATAGGTGTGTTAATTGATGCCGAAGAAAGTTGGATGCAAGATCCGGTAGATCGCTTAACGATGGAGATGATGGAGATCTTTAACAAAGAAAAAGCAGTAGTGTACAATACCATCCAATTGTATCGTCACGATAGACTTCATTTTTTAGACATCTCCTTTCAAATAGCCAAACAACAAGGGTTTATACTAGGAATAAAATTGGTTAGGGGTGCTTATATGGAAAAGGAAAGAGAGCGTGCATACCAAAAAGGATATCCTTCCCCAATTCAATCAGACAAATCTGCAAGTGATAGAGACTATAATGCTGCTATTGCTTTTTGTATTAAGCATTCGGATGCTATTGCTTGTATTGTAGCTTCTCATAACGAAGAGAGTTGCTTATTTGCTGCTCAAATGATGGATGTGAAAGGATTGGCTCATAATCATCCACACGTACATTTTTCGCAACTATATGGCATGAGTGATAATATTAGTTTCAATTTGGCTAAAGAAGGGTTCAGCGTGAGTAAGTATTTGCCATTTGGTCCTATTAGAGATGTGATTCCGTATTTAATGCGTCGTGCACAAGAGAACAGCAGCGTTAGTGGACAAACTGGAAGGGAACTATCATTAATAAAAAAAGAATTAGATAGAAGACATCATGGATAGGCTGTTTTAGTTTAATTATTTGGAGTGTTATATGCGTAACTGCTTTGTTCTTTTAAGTATTTATTAAGCACTAACATTTGAGGTTGATCAACTCCTTTTAATGGTTCGATAGACAAACTGTAATTATTCCACCATTGACCAGCTCCCCAATAGCAGCCGCCTATTCCGTTTTGTTGGATATATTGTAAGAATTTGTCTAAAACAGGAATCCATCTAGCATCATTTTTAGGAATGCCAAACTCTCCAACATACCCTCTTTTATTATTTTTTTTGAGCCAGTTAATAAATGGAGCAATCTTTTGAACGCCAATCTCTGTGCTGATTCCATCAGTGAAACCATTGGTATAAGTACCACTGCGGTCTTCATCAAAATAGCAATGAGCGTCAAACATCATATTATTATTTGGATCTTCTAAGTATTTTAGCTCGTCGCTATACTCAACCCATTTTTCGGCACAAGCAAAACTGTTGCCATCAACGATAATAGTATGTGTTGTGTCTACTTCTCTAATTCCGTAAATAGCTTCTTGTGCTGCATTTCCCCAAACATTTTCACCCATGTTGTTTGGCTCTGCCATTAAATCGTATCCGTAGATATTATTGTATTTTTTTAAGTTGGTAGCAAGTCTTTTCCAAAAAGCCCTGAATGCTATATAAGGAACTTGTTTACTGCCTAATGGGTATTCAACATTGTTAATTTTGTAACGACCATAATTTTGAATGGTTACAATTACATCAACTTGGTAGGTTTTACAGGTTTTAATAAAGTTGGTAATGAATTGTAATTCAGTGGCATTCAATTCGCCGCCAATTGTGTGTTGTAGTCTTTCCCATCTTACTGGTAATTGAATCATTTTAACCCCTTTTGCAGCAAAATATTTTACTTCTTCTGTTGTAGGGTAGATATAGTCTTTTTTGTAAATGCCAGGTAAATTGTTATTGCCAAATTCTGCACCATTAAGTGTGATGCCAATTGGCGCAAAATTGTTGGTATTGTTTGCAAATGCAGTTAATTGAGTAAGTAGTGCAAATGCAATGATTGCGATGGTTTTATTT
>JAPLEL010000013.1 GCA_026391415.1 Bacteroidota bacterium | reverse complement strand
TGTATGAAAATTAAAACTGGATGATACACATCAAAATAATTAATTATATAGATCTATATAAAAAGGAAAATTAGCCAAAATAAAAAAAGGCAACCTTTTACAAGATTGCCTTTTTGGTAGTAGTGTCGAGACGACAAGATTTGAACTTGCAACCCCACGCCCTCCATTCGTGAGCGCTACTCCCGAGAATTCGGGAATACATCCCAAACAAGGCCATTTCTATATAAATGGGGGTCATATATAAGCTAAAAGAAAATTTCAAGTTATATTGCACTAAATTTCATAAGTCCACATGCAAATTCTGATATGTCAAGCAACAATTACAGATGAAAATTCGCCATTTAATGGCTTGGTTAAGGATATTTTAATAGAAAACGGACTGATTTCACAAATAGCCGATTCTATCAATCATTCAACAGCTACCGTATTTGAAGCGGCTGATTTACAAGTTTCTTTAGGATGGGTTGATTTATTTGCAAATTTTTGCGATCCGGGTATTGAATACAAAGAAACCATTGAAACAGGCGCAGCTGCTGCAGTTGCAGGTGGATTTACCCAAGTTTTTACCCTGCCTAATACTGAGCCCGTTATTGATAATAAATCGCAAGTAAGTTATACCGTTCAAAAGTCGAGTACGCTACCCATACAAGTGCATCCAATAGGTGCCATTACCAAAAAAATTGAAGGAAAAGACTTGGCCGAAATGTATGATATGCGCGAGAATGGTGCCATTGCTTTTTCGGACGGATTGGCTCCTGTGCAAACATCTGGCCTTTTCTTAAAAGCCTTGTTATATGTAAAAGCATTTGATGGAATTTTAATTCAAGTACCGATCGACAAATCAATAGGTTCTGGTGGATTAATAAATGAAGGAATTGTGTCTACGCAAATGGGCTTGCCAGGTATTCCAGCACTAGCCGAAATTACCATCATTAAAAGAGATATAGATTTAGCCAGATATACGCATTCTAAATTACACATCACAGGTATTTCAACAGCCGAAAGCGTGGGTTTAATTGCCAATGCAAAAAAAGAAGGTTTGGCCATTTCTTGTAGTGTAACACCTTATCATCTTTTCTTTTGCGATGAAGACTTGGTTGAATATGACACCAATTTAAAGCTCAACCCACCACTTCGTACACGCAAAGACATGTTGGCTTTACAACAGGCTGTTAAAGATGGTTTGGTTGATTGTATAGCTAGCCATCATTTCCCTAATAACTGGGATAATAAAGTTTGTGAATTTGAATACGCTAAATCTGGAATGATAGGTTTACAAACTAGTTTTGCTGTTGTAAATAATCAATTACCTGAGTTATCGAACGAGAAAATTATTGCCTTATTTACAAGTAATGCACGCAAAATTTTTAACCTCGCTCCTAATAGTATTAATATTGGTTCAACCGCTGAATTAACTTTATTTAGCAGAAAAGAAATTAGCACTTTATCACTTGCTTCTAATAAAAGTAAGTCTGCAAATTCAGCTTTTTTAAATACCCCATTAACAGGAAAAGCTTTAGCCATCATTACTAAGGGACAACTCATAATAAACTAATTTATCATGGAAAAAAAAGTAGTTCAACCTTGGGTAACAGGCTTAATTTTAAGTTTGGTCTTAATAGCATTTAGTATTGTGCTTTATGTAACCGGACAATCAGAAAATAAAATTTGGGGATGGGTTCAATCACTTTTAATTATGGCAACCCTAATTTGGTCTTGCATGAACTATGCAAAACAAATGAATGGCAATGTGAGTTTCGGAAATGTTTTTGCGCATGGATTTAAAACCACTGCAGCAATGATTGCCATTTTTTCTGTATATACTTTTATTTCTAGCAAGTATATTTTTCCAGAAATGATTGACAAACTGATTGAAAAAGCTACCAAAGAAATGGAAGCGAAAGGAAATGCAACTGACGAACAAATCAATGCAGGTCTAAGTATTTTAAGGAAATTTTTTATTCCAATTTCTATTGGCACAATCATGTTAACTTTTTCATTACTAGGTGCTATTGCTTCTGCTATTGGCGCTGGTATTGCTAAAAAAAATCCAAACCCAACTCCATTTGATCAATAATTAAAACTATGGATGTATCAATTGTTGTTCCATTATTTAACGAAGACGAATCTCTACCAGAATTGTGTAGTTGGATAACACGCGTAGTAACTGAATCAAACATCAGTTACGAAGTGTTATTAATTGACGATGGCAGTACCGACGATAGTTGGAAAGTAATTGAATCAATTGCTGCAGAAAATAATGCTTTTAAAGGAATACGGTTTAGACGGAACTACGGCAAATCTGCAGCCCTTAACGAAGGATTTAAAGCTGCTGAAGGCGATGTGGTAATTACCATGGATGCCGACATGCAAGACTCTCCCGACGAAATTCCTGCACTCCGTAAAATGATTATTGAAGATGGATACGATATGGTGAGTGGTTGGAAAAAAATTAGATACGATAATACGCTTACAAAAAATATTCCTTCTAAATTATTTAATGCGGTTGCTAGAAAATCTTCTGGTATTCAACTCAACGATTTTAATTGTGGTTTAAAAGCCTATAGCAATAGTGTTGTTAAATGTATTGAAGTATACGGAGAAATGCACCGCTACATTCCTATTTTGGCTAAATGGAGTGGCTTTAGAAAAATTGGAGAGAAAATAGTAGAACATCGACCTCGAAAATATGGCGTAACTAAATTTGGTTGGCAACGTTTTATTAATGGTTTTTTAGACTTAGGAACCATTATGTTTTTGGGTAAATTCAGTAAACGCCCCATGCAATTATTTGGCTTATTGGGTACCCTGTTTTTTTTAACCGGATTTATTTCTAGCATTTATTTAGTAATTGAAAAATTCATTGCTATTGATTTTGCATTGACCAATAGACCTGCTTTTTATATAGCGCTAACAACTATGGTGATAGGGATGCAATTATTTTTAGCCGGATTTATAGCAGAACTAGTTGCTAGAAATGCCTCTGAAAGAAATGTGTATTTGATAGAAAAGAAACTGGGCATCAAGTCTTAGATACTTAACGCAATATGCAAAAAACAATTGCCCTTATTGGAACCGCCTGGCCATTTCGTGGTGGAGGTATTGCTAGTTTCAATGAGCGACTTGCCACTGAATTTATGGCACAAGGATATGATGTAACTATTTACAATTTCTCTTTACAATATCCGAGCTTTTTATTTCCAGGTAAAACACAATATAGTACCGAGCCTGCTCCAACAAATTTGACTATTAAAATTTGCATCAATTCTATAAACCCATTAAATTGGTTATTGGTTGGCAATAAAATTAGAAAATCAAAACCCGATTTTGTAATTGTAAGATATTGGATTCCTTTAATGGGGCCTTGTTTGGGAACTATTCTACGCATGATTAAATGCAACCATTTTTCTAAAATCATTTGCATTGCCGATAATATCATTCCACACGAAAAAAGATTAGGCGATAATTTGTTTACCAAATACTTTGTAAAACCAATTGATGGCTTTATTACCATGAGTCAAAAAGTATTCAATGACTTAAGCTTATTTTCTACAAAAAAAGGCATACAAACTCCGCATCCTTTGTATGATAATTTTGGAGAAGTATTACCAAAAAATCTTGCCAGAAAGCATTTGAACTTACCAATTGATGCGCCGATCATTTTATTTTTTGGATTTATTCGCGCTTACAAAGGCCTTGATTTATTATTAGAGGCAATGGCCTTATTACAAGAAAAAAAACAGGCTAATCAAAATATGGTCATGCCTACATTATTAATTGCTGGAGAGTTTTACGAACAAAAAGAAAAATATACTAACTTAATTGAATCACTCAAATTAGCACCTTCACTCATTTTAAAAACAGATTTTATTACCGACAGTGAAGTGAAATATTATTTAAGTGCCGCTGACTATGTTATTCAACCTTATAGGCATGCAACCCAAAGCGGTGTAACGCCCCTAGCCTATCATTTTGAAAAACCAATGCTAGTAACCAATGTTGGCGGATTAGCCGATTTGGTACCACACGAAAAAGTAGGTATAGTAACCGAACCAACAGCCAATGCCATAGCCAATGGCATTGAACAATTGTATCAATTAGGCGAAGCACATTTTTTACCGCAACTTCGTTTAGAAAAACAAAAATATGGTTGGCCTGTTTTAACCAAAGCCATTATTGATTTAGCAAACCAAACTGAATCATAAAATTTGCCAGTATGAAAAACAATATCAAACAAATCATTGCAGACTCTATTGAACTGAAACAATCTTTATTAGCCAATGAACAATTATTGGCTACTATTAATGATATTGTAAATACCGTTACCCTTGCATTTGAAAATGGATTTAAAGTACAATTTTGTGGCAATGGTGGAAGTGCTGCAGATGCGCAACATTTGGCCGCAGAATTTTCTGGACGATTTTATAAAAACCGCAGAGCTTTACCGTCCGATGCATTGCACTGCAATAGTTCTTATTTAACAGCTGTTGCCAATGATTATGGTTACGATGAAATTTATGCCCGATTGGTTGATGGCACCATGGTTAAAGGCGATGTATTAATTGGCTTGAGTACTTCAGGCAATTCTGCAAATATTGTAAAAGCATTTGAAGTGGCACAAGCCAAAGGAATTATTACCATTGGGTTTACAGGTGCTACTGGTGGCGCTATGAAAGCTTTATCTAACCACTTAATTAATATTCCATCAACAATTACGCCACGCATTCAAGAAAGCCATATACTGGTTGGTCATATTTTGTGCGAACTAGTAGAACAACAAATTTTTCCAGGATAATTATTTACTAAAGATTTTCATACATATGTTTTCACTTTCAAATACTAATAATAACTGGACACTTTTTTTAGACCGTGATGGTGTTATTAATTTTGAAAAAGATAATGACTATGTTTTCAGCTGGCAGGAGTTTAAATTTTATGATACCACTTTAAAAGCGCTGGAAATTTTAAAACCCTATTTTTCTACCATCGTATTAGTCACCAATCAAAAAGGCGTTGGCAAAGGTTTAATGTCAGAAGCCACCTTAATTGAAATTCATACCAATATGCTTGCTGCTATCGAAGAAGCGGGAGGTACAATTCACCAACTATTTTATTGTGTCGATTTAGACGATAATTCAATTAACCGGAAACCCAATCCGGGCATGGCTTTTCAAGCTAAAGCAGCAAACCCTAGTATTGACTTAGCTCAAAGCATTATGGTAGGCAATAGACCAAGTGATATGGGTTTTGGCAGAAATGCGGGTATGCAAACTGTTTTTTTAGCTACAACGCATCCAGAAGTTAGCTTTCCTAATCCGCTAATTGATTTACGCTTTAATAACTTACTTGAATTTGCAGAAGCAGTTGTGGCTGCAAGAAAATCTTAAAATTTCTGTGCAAGTTGGTTTCTATTAAACTTTCCATTTCGTTTGTTGGTATCTTAGCATTCATGAATAAGTTATTCGTATTGCTGTTTTTTATGTTTTTGGGCTTTGTTTCAAATGCACAAAAGAATCCTACACATGATCGGCTAAGCCAATTAGAAGCAGGCATTAAAGGCTATGCTAATGATATTTTGAACGCCCCAGAAATGATTGACCGATTTAGGGCAGATAGTTTGTTTACACGTGGCTTGGTGCAAGCATTAAAAACACCTTATTCATTTGGTTATTCTTTTGATTCTTTGCAAACTATTTCTTGTTTATATGCACCTGATAGTAGTTTTAAAATTTTCACTTGGCAGGTAATGAAAGACTTTAGTTTTTATCGTCAAAAAGGTGCTATACAAATGCATACTAGTGATGGAACGTTAAAGTTGTATCCATTGTTTGATTTTTCGGAGTATACCGATAATCCAACCGATTCTGTTCGAACAAATAGTAATTGGATTGGTGCAGTGTATTATAATATTGTTCAAAAAACTTACAACAAAAAAAATTACTATACCCTTTTAGGCTACGATGAAAATAATGCCAAGTCTACCAAAAAATGGATGGAGGTTTTAAGTTTCAATGAATTGGGTAAACCAGAATTTGGAGGACCATTTTTTAGTTACCCACCAGATAATATTAAACCTCCATTACCTGCACTACGTTTTTGTTTGGAATTTAAAAAACAAGCAGGTGCTAAACTCAATTACGAGCCAACTATTGATCGCATCATTTTTGCACATTTAGTAAGTGAAAATGGAGAGCCAAAAGAAAAGCAAAGTCTTATTCCTTATGGAACCTACGAAGCTTTTAAATGGCTTAATGGCAAATGGATCTACGATAAAACAATAGAATCTTTGTTGAGTAAATAAAACTGTTTAGTCTAGTTTTAATACAGCTAAAAATGCTTCTTGTGGAACTTCTATATTTCCAATTTGACGCATTCTTTTCTTTCCTTCTTTTTGTTTTTCTAATAGCTTACGTTTTCTACTAACGTCTCCACCATAACATTTTGCTGTTACGTCTTTGCGCAATGCACTAATGTTTTCGCGCGCAATTACTTTAGCGCCAATGGCTGCTTGAATAGCAATTTGAAATTGCTGTTTATTTAAAAGGTCTTTTAACTTTTCGCATAATTTTCTACCAAACACATTTGCCCTATTCCTATGAATAAGTGCACTGAGTGCATCTACTTTTTCATTGTTTAATAAAATATCCATCTTCACAATA
>JAPLEL010000293.1 GCA_026391415.1 Bacteroidota bacterium | reverse complement strand
TAATGAGGGGGATATTGCGTGTTACTAAATAAAAAACATGAATACAATTGAAAAAAATTTGGTTCTATTTAATTAACTCAAAGTAACTAACAAGAAATCTCTCTACAACCAAAAGTCTACATTGGTTTGACGACGGACACATATTCAAATGCCAAGTGGAAATATTGGGAAACCGATAGTAGAAGTTTTGTAGTAACTTACCAATTATACTAAGGAAACCCGGTCAGACCAATGTTTCTAGTTTACTCTTACATCTTTATAGCTAAAAACTTTAAATTGCTTTTAAATATTTTCAAATTAAATAATATATTGAACAAAAAATCCTCTATGAAAAAACAAATTCAATTATTGATCTTGAGTTTTTTATTGGTAGTCATTACCAATGCTCAAATAAAACGCACAGATAAAATTCCATTTAATGCGGCTGTAAAAACAGGCAAATTAACCAATGGATTAACCTATTATATCCGTGCCAATCAGAAGCCAGAGAAAAAGGTAGAATTACGTTTAGTAGTAAATGCAGGTTCTATTTTAGAAGACAATGACCAACAGGGCTTGGCGCATTTTACCGAACACATGTCGTTTAATGGTACAAAGAATTTCAAAAAAAATGAGTTGGTTAGTTTTCTACAAAGTATTGGTGTAGACTTTGGTGCCGATTTAAATGCTTACACAGGTTTTGATGAAACGGTTTATATTTTACCTATTCCATTGAGCGATCCTAATAATTTTAAAAAAGGAATGCAAGTTTTACAAGACTGGGCTTCTACTGTTGCTTTTGAAAACAAACAAATAGATGATGAGCGCGGAGTAGTTTTAGAAGAAAGTAGATCTGGCAAAGGCGCAGACGACAGAATGTTCCGTAAAGCATATCCAAAACAATATGAAGGTTCTAAATATGCATTGCGTTTACCAATTGGTAAAGACAGTATTTTGAAAGCCTTTAAATACGATGCTATCAAGCGTTTTTATAAGGATTGGTACCGTCCAAATTTAATGGCAGTTCTGGTTGTAGGAGATATTGATGTTGCCGCAACAGAAAAAATGATTCAAGATATGTTTGGTGGATTAAAGAACCCAACCAATCCTAGACCTAGAACAGCTTTTCCAGTTCCTGCAAGAACAAAGAATGATGCGATGGTATTAACAGATAAGGAAGCTACCAACTATACCATTCAAATGACTTTTTCAGCGGTAAAGACAGCAACAACTGTTACATATAATGATTATAGAAATGAATTATTAATTAAACCACTATTCACTAACATGCTCAACCAACGCATGAATGAATTGGCACAAAGCGCAAACCCACCATTCAGTTTTGCAGGGGGTGGATTTAATTCTTACGCAAGAGGTTATGAATCATTCAATGCATATGCTGTAGCAGGTAAAAAAGGAATTGATACTGCATACAATGGATTGCTTACTGAAATTGAGCGTGTAAAAAGATTTGGGTTCACTCAAGGAGAATTAGAGCGTGCAAAAAAATCACAACTGGCTTCTTTAGAAAGGAGTTACAACAATAGAGACAAAACTGAATCCTCCAGAATTATTGAAGAATACATTCGTCATTTCTTGCAGCAAGAACCTAGTCCTGGTATTGAAGCAGAATTCAATATTGCCAAAGAGTTATTACCCGGTATTCAAATGCAGGAAGTGAATGCAATTGCCAATCAATTGAAACAAAACGAAAAAGTTTTTGTGAATATTCAAGGGCCAGAAAAAGCAGACATTATTTTGCCAACTCAAGTTAATTTATTGTCAGCAGTAGAAAATGCAAGCAAACTTCCTGTAAAAGCTTATGAAGAAAAAGCAATAGCTTCTAGTTTATTAAAAAGCAAACCAATTCCGGGCAATTTAGTAAAAGAAACAAAAAATGAAGTTTTGGGAATTACTGAATTACAATACAGTAATGGAACTAAAGTGATTTTAAAGCCTACCACTTTTAAGCAGGATGAAATCATCATGACTGGATTTAAAAAAGGTGGCATTAGCACCTATGGATTGGATGATAAATATAGTGCAGAAAATGCCAGCACTATTATTCAACAAATGGGTATTGGAGATTTTTCTCCTGTAGATCTACGAAAATTTTTAGCTGGAAAAATAGCATCTGCAAGTATAGGCCTTAGTGCTATTAATGTAAGTGCTGGCGGGAGAAGCTCTATCAAAGACGTTGAAACAATGTTTCAATTACTGTACTTGAATTTTACTAATACGAGAAAAGATGAAGCCCTTTTTACCGCCTGGAAAGAGAAACAGAAAATACAAATGCAATTCATGACAGCTGACCCGCAATTTGCATTCTTAGATTCTGTTTATAAGGTTTTATATGACGGAAATCCACTTGCTCCTACACAAATCCCAAAGCCTTCAAATTATGATAAAATCAATTTTGAAAGATCTCTCGCAATTTACAAAGAGCTTATATCTGACGCAAATGATTTTACATTCATCATGGTTGGTAATATAGATGTAGAATCAATCAAACCATTATTGGCTACTTATATTGGCAGTTTACCTTCTAAAGGTGGTATAGGTAAAATTGGCGACAATGGAGTTAGAGTAACTAAAGGTGTGAAAGATTTTACTGTATATAAAGGCAAGGAACAAAAAAGTTTTATATTAAATATTTATTCTGGAGAAGTTCCTTATTCCGAAGACCTTGCATTTAAAGCAGAAATATTATCGGAAATTTTAAATATCAAAATCATTGAAGATTTAAGAGAAAAAATAGGTGGTATATATAGCGGCGGTATCAATGGAACTGTTCAAAAGTATCCTTATAACAGTTACATATTTGGGCTTCAATTACCTTGTGGACCAGAAAATGTTGACAAGCTCAAAAAAGCTGCAGCTGAAGAAATCGAGAAAATAAAAACCAATGGCCCAGAACAAAAAGATCTTGACAAAGTGAAGAAATCATTGATGGAAAAGTATACGGTGAATATGAAAGAAAATAATTTTTGGACAGGTGTTTTACAAGGTATTTATTTCAGCGAAAAAGACCCTCAAAGAACTTTGAATTATGAAAAAGTAGTAAATGATATTACTGTAAATGATTTAAAGAAAACAGCGAGTCTTCTATTTGATGGCAAGAATATCATCGGCGGCATTTTACAACCAGAAAAACAATAATTATATTCATTCTGAAATATTTAAAAAGGCTCCGATTCATCGGGGCCTTTTTAATTGGCTATATTTAGTAAAATTGAATTTAACCTGAAAATTATCATTAAAAATTTGTTCTAATTGAGACATAGGTAAAAACATCTTACCACTATTTGGTAGTTCAATAAAACCAAAATGATTATAAAATGCTATTGCTTCGTTATCAAGTGGGTCAACAATTACTGCCATTGATGCAATTTGTAATGAATTTATGTAACTTCTTTTTAAAGCATCCATTAATAAATTAGTCCCAACGCCTTGTCCTTTATAATTAATATCAACAGCTAAACGACCTAATAAGGTTGCAGGCAACAACTTATAGGAAGGTGGTAGTTTTTTTATGATACTTTCAGGAAGAAAAGGTTTTATCAGGACGAGATATATGAAATAAATCATAAGTGGTTGATTTTCAAGTGGGCCCACCTGGGTTTGAACCAGGGACCCCCTGATTATGAAAGTCTGGCCCGGTAATATGTCAAGTTTTTCAATTCAAAAACTTGACATATTACAATAAACCTTTTATCTTTGCATTATGAGTTTATCCATTAAAATACGAAATCGAGTTAGTGAATTAGCAGAGGGTATTTCTTTCAGATATGAAGACTTGGGCATTGACAAAATAGAATATCAAAGTGCAGCAAAAGTATTGGAGCGAATGCAAGCAAAGAATCTAATTAAAAAAACTACAAAAGGGGTATTCTATAAACCTAGGCAATCTGTATTTGGTGAAATTGCGCCAAATTATGGAGACCAGCTTAGACTATACTTATTTGAAAATGGGAAACGTATAGGTTATGAAACCGGAGTATCATTATATAATAAGATGGGCCTAACCACACAAATGGCTTATCAAATTAAAATAGCAAGTAGAAGCAAAAGAATATTCATAAATCGAGGTGCATTAAAAGCTACTGCAGTAAAAAGCTATGCAGAAGTCACAGATGATAATTATGAACTTCTTGGATTATTGGATGCCATCAAAGACATTAAAGGAATTCCAGATTGTACAATTACAAAAGCGGTTTCGATTATTAGTAGTAAAATTCAAAGTTTGAGCGAAAGTCAATTAAATGAATTGATTAAATATGCCCAACTATATCCTTCTAGAGTAAGGGCTTTGCTTGGTGCAATACTAGAAAATAGCAATAATTATACAAAAGCAAATACGTTAAAAGAAAGCTTAAATCCACTTACGAAAATCAAATTGGGTATTAGTGACACCGATTTGCCAACAATTAAAAATTGGAATATTATATGATATTACATTTAAATAAAGAGCTGTTTAAAGATGCGGTAATTGTAACTGCCAATAAATTAAATATGCCTCCAGAGTTTATAGAGAAAGATTATTGGGTAACATTTAGCTTACATCAAATTTTTAATACTAAAATAGGCAAAGATGCCATATTTAAAGGAGGAACTGCATTGTCGAAGTGTTATAATTTGATAGATAGGTTTTCTGAAGATATAGACATAGTAGTTGTTAGAAGAGAGGGCGAATCAGACAGCAAGTTAAAATCGAAAATTAAAAGTATCAGCGAATTAGTGGCTAGATTTTTGCCAGAGGAAAATGTAGAAGGCATCACTCAAAAAATGGGAATGAATCGTAAGACGGCACATAGTTATGAAAGAATTTTTGTGGAAAATTACGATCAAGTAAGAAGCATTATTGTTTTAGAATCAACATGGTTAGGATATCATGAACCATATTCAAAAAAAAATATCATTTCATTTGTAGGAAATATGATGATTGAAAATAATCAAATAGAAATTGCGCGTGAAAACGGGTTGCTTCCTTTTGAATTGTTAGCACTAGATCCAATTAGAACAATTTGTGAAAAAATAATGAGCTTAGTTCGCTTCTCCTATGGGAAGGACCCAATAACTGATTTGAAAAATAAAGTAAGACACACATATGATTTACATAAACTAATTACTCAGCCATCTTATTTTGATTTTATACAATCAGCTAGTTTTGGTGAAATGCTGTTGAAAGTAGCAAACGATGATATTGCAAGTTTTAAGAATAACAATGAATGGCTTGGAAATCATCCTGAAGATTCGTTAATGTTTAAAGATGTTGAGGCAATTTGGAAGGAATTGGCCTCGGTTTATGTCTCCGATTTTAAACCCCTTGTATATAAAGACTTCCCAACTGAATCAGAAATATTAGCTACGTTGACACTGATTCAAGAAAGACTAAAGGCAATAGAATGGACTATAGTAATTAAATAACAATTTAGTAAAAATGCCCATTCGCCTACATTCAGCCCTGTTTCCCTTCTAAAACTCAAAGCCTAGCACAAACATGGCAGAGACATAAATACAAATAAAAAGGGTCTATGCTTTAAACAGCATAAACCCTTGATAATGTTGCCTTTCGGCTGTGGGCCCACCTGGGCATGATCCAGGGACCCCTTGATTATGAGGGTTTCTGGTGGTATTCTATACCTTTTCTTTTATTGATAATCAATAGGATACAAGAACAAAATAGATCTGTTTTTCTCATATTTCACCTTTCTTTTCATTTTTTAGTGAAAATCTAGCAGAGTGTCTGGAAGATTTTTATCAACGTAAAGCGCCTGATTTTAAGTACCTTTATATTCAATTTCAAGTATGAATATTGTGCCAATTTTAAATAAAGTGCCACTTAAATCATTTGATGAAAAAATGAATGATTTAAACTATTGGCTTACCCAACCCTTAGTCAAAAGGCTTGAGGCAGTGACATTTTTAATTTCTCAAACAGTAGATTTAAATACTACGAGAATGGATAAGTCTCATGTTGTAAGAAGAAAATTGAAAGGATGACACTTGCCCAAGATTTTGAAGACTTCGTTAAACTTCTCAATAAACATCAAGTTGATTATATGATTGTTGGTGGTTATGCGTTGGCATTTCATGGAAAACCAAGACATACTGGTGATTTAGATATTTGGATTAATATTTCAGAAAAAAATGCTGAAAGTTTAGTCCTTGCAATTAAGGAATTTGGTTTAGCCTCATTAGGATTAACTAAATCTGATTTTATGCAAGAAGGATATGTTACACAAATTGGGTACCCTCCTTTGCGAATTGACATTCTTAATACTATTGATGGAGTAAAGTTTGAAGATGCTTATCAAAATAAATTACTAGTAGATGTTGATGGTATTCAAGTAAAATATATTGGCCTCAAAGATTTTATTGAAAATAAAACCGCATCTGGAAGAAGTCAGGATATTGCTGATTTAAGAGAGATTAAGAAATTGAATAAAGGGTGATTTTAAAAATAGTCTTGTTATTGGAGATACTACTGTAAGGTAATACCAGGATTAATTTTTTAAAATGTAAGGTTTTATCAGGACGAGACACTACTTGGCCTTGACGAATCAAAATTACGTTCACTAATGTCATCGGGCTTAACAGATATAAACGAGTACGGACGTTTTGACGAATTAAAAAACACGGTTGATAAATATAAAGCAAAATCATATTTTGAAAAATTGGAAGAGACATCTATTCTTGCTTATAAAATAAATATTAAAGTCCATAATTTGTTACAGAAATTTATAATTGAAGATGGTTTTGACATTGACTAGTTTGTTGACTTATAAATAACGAAGAAATTATAAATAAATAATTATGCAAAAATATTCAGTAAACCAACAATTAATACAAACCCTCTTATCATGGGTAATCTCATCCGCTGACTTCCCACCGTCATGGGTAATCTCATCCGCTGACTTCCCACCGTCAAACTCCTTTAAAATACTAGCAATCTGACTTGGATTAAAACGACTCTTTTTCATTTTTTACGTTTTTTAAAGTTACAAAATTTGTCCACTTTTAAAACGTACTATTTTTGGGGGAGCTTACACTTTCACCCACTTGTACACCCAATAAATCTTCCCATTTAAGGTTAAGGTTATCAATGACTCTCATTCCAAGTCTAACACCAATTGAGATCATTAATAAGGCGCGTCCCCTATCTTTAGTTTTATTTGTTTGAAAATCTCTAAGTAATCTGGATTCTAAATTCATGACTGTATCCCAGTCAAGTGAGTAAGTTGTTGTTTTAATCCCTTTGCGTTCCATTTTGAATAGTTTTAGTTGATAAAAATGTATCAGGGCTAAAATATTCAGTCTGGTCAAAACTGCCGCTTAAGTGAACATTATTTAGCGCAATTTTAGCGCTTAAAAACTAAAGCGTTGATTTTTAACTAGATAGAAAAATGATAATGTTCACTTATTTATAATAGTGAACATTATTCATTAAATTAGTGGAAATAATTGGCTATGTCTAAATACGGTTTTTCCTTCTCATGGAAAAGAGCATTAGGTATATCTGCTGCGAAACAACGTTTTGCACGTCAGACAGGAATACCAACCACACAGTCAGGATTGGAAAGAAAGGTTGGGAGAGGTATCATTAGTTTAATATTGAGTCTGTTTACAGGTAAAAAATCCTAAT